>CAZSLR010000103.1:0-7271 GCA_964607635.1 uncultured Oscillospiraceae bacterium | reverse complement strand
GATATTGGCTCAGGCCCAGGCCGTTGGCCGGCAGGTCGTAGATAATAAATATTTACAAATACATTCATTTTTAGGAGGTAAGATAATGAGGAAGATTAAATGGGGAGTTCTTGGAACCGCGAATATTGCTCTTAAGCAAGTTATTCCAGCCATGAATATGGCGGAGAATTGTGAACTATATGGCATTGCCGGTCGCGACAGGGAGAAGGTTGATAGATTTGGCGAGCTGTTCGGGTTTAAGAAAAAATTCTACAGCCTGGAGGATATGCTTGATGATCCTGAGATCGAAGCGGTCTATATACCTCTTCCAAACAATTTGCACAAGGAGTGGGTGATCAAAGCCGCTGAAAAGGGGAAACATATTCTATGTGAGAAACCTCTGGCAGCTAATGAGTCAGATGTCAGGGACATGATTACTGCCTGTGACAACGCAGGTGTAAAGTTTATGGAGGCTTTTGCTTACTTGCATAGTCCTATAATCAAGGCGGTTAAGGAAGCTTTGGATAGTGGTGTAATAGGCGTCCCGGGCTTTATTGAGACTACTTTTTTAACATCAGGATATTCAGCTGAAAATATTAGAGTTCAGAGAGATACCTTGGGCGGCGGAGTATATGACTTAGGCTGTTATAATATCAGCTTGATTCTAACTCTGCTTGATGAGGAGCCTTCTATGGTCAAGGCTTTTGCCAGGTTTACTAATGAGCAAATTGATGATTTCGCTTCTGCTTACATGGAATTCCCAAGTGGCTGCAGAACAAGCATTGTTACAGGAATGTGTTCACCTCAGAGATCTGACCGCTTCTTTATTCACGGCAGCAAAGGCACCATTGAGGCTCCAATACCATTTAATGCCTGTGGTCGTTTGTCTTATGACGTAGTTGAAGGTGACAAAACGACTACGTATTATGTTGAGACGCCAAACAACTACAAGCTTGAGGTCGAACAGCTCGGAAGATGCATTTCTGATGGAGAAGATCCCTATGTCAGCCATAAATTCAGCATCAGAAATGCCCGGGCGATTGACCAGGTATTAATAGAAATGGGATATCATAATTGACTGATACACTTAGAGCTTGACCCTGATCGTATATTTTGCCAGCAGCTCGATAGGATTATATGAGAGCTTGGACTGACGAAGGCCCTCGATTCCAACATCCTCCTCACGGTTGATGTATTTGACGGTTTCGGGGGCTTCTTGTGCGAATCCGTTGACTAGCATTTGATAAGATCCGTGCCAATCCAATGATGCTTTCTCAATATGAACAAAAAGAGTGTCATTCACTATTTCGCCAAAAGCAAAACCGGCAATTTTTCCATGAACTTCCAGTAAGTACCCGATGGAAGGAAACTTATTATAATAAATACTGAGAAATTCCGTCACAGCATCTCTTTCTGCTTCCGGAAATTCGCCTTCAGGTGTGTTATCAGGTGCATACTCAGCGTAAAACTCACGTACGCGTTCGATATTGCTTGCGTCTATGAGCGTTAGATTATATTCGGTATATGTGCGTTTAAACTTATTGATGTGGTTTCTTGGTGTTTTAAACTTTTTGCCTTTAAGTTCAGCCAAATCTTCTCGCAGATATAGGTAGTCATACCAGTCTCGGGTTGCTTCTAAAGAAATAGGAGTGCCGAACTCTTCTTCGAGAATATTCTTTGCCTGTTCCGGTACTGCCGCGAAATACAGGTCGTGTCTCTGCTCTTTGCAGCAATTCCTTAGCTCTGCCAATGCTTTTCGTAAGTCACCAGGCCCTACCGGTACGCAAAAATAAGGAGTCTCTGATCTGAAAGTCATTTTGACAAAAAGCATTTCATCAACTATGCAAAAATACATATCATAGAAGTTTCGCCACATATATATTCCTGCTACTGTGTATTCGCTGGTTCTGTAATTCTGAAAACTTAAGTACTTTTCTATTGTTGGGATATCATCTATAGTAATTTTCCTAAATGGAAGCATATTTGTTCCTCTTTCTTTAATAATCAAGAATCATTATACAACAAGAAAAACCCCCGAGCCACCACACTCGAGGGTTTTCTTATCTTCAAAGGAGGGTATGAAGAGGAGGAGTTATATGAAAAGTTTGCTTGCTATGGCTTAATCATAACAGCTTATTGTGTCCAGGATGTTTGCTAATTATGAAGAAATGTTACTTGAATATGAACAGGTTGATTTTGGTTGCAACATACTGCTGATGTATGAGAAAATAATCAGAAGATAAACAGTTAATAAACATGATGTTGTTGACTTCCGAGCGATAAAGTTTATAATTTTAAATAGTTTGTCTTGGTAACTTCTTAAGAAAGTGAGAACATGTTCTTGGAAACTGAAAATATTGATTTAAGACGAATTCTGCGTATTCTTAAACGTAGATTCTGGGTGATCGTACTTGTCGCTATTTTGCTTTTCGCTGCCAGTGGTTTTTACACGTTTTTTATTGTTGAAGAGAAGTATGAAGCAAATACTCTCCTTTATGTTTGGCAAGAAACCACGGATTCAGGTGCGATACAATATAATGACTTGATGATGTACTCGCAGTTGGTGAATGATTATCAGGTATTAGCTAAGAGCAGACTGGTAACCGATCAAGTTGTAAAGGAGTTAGGCCTCGATCCTAGTGTTTCTCAGGCAATGTCAAACAAGATTACTGTCGGTACTAAGAATAATACGCGTCACCTAACTATTACTGTATCTGATAGGAACCCAGAATTCGCCGCAGTTATTGCTAATGCAGTCGCTGATGTGTTTTCAAGACTAGTAGTAGAAAAAATGGGCGCTGCCAATGTTCAAATCATTGATCGCTCTATTCCACCTGTTTCGCCAGCATCTCCAAACAAACCATTGAATTTGGCGATTGGTTTACTAATTGGAATAATGGCCGGTGTTCTTCTGGCTTTTGCCATAGAGTTTTTTGACGTCTCAGTTAATGATGCCGAAGATATTGAAGCAGTCACTGATTTTGCTCAATTGGGTGTTATTCCTGACTTGTTAGTGGACTCAGATGACAATCGAAGGAGAAAGAGATAAATGGAGCATAAGGGTTCAAGATACCACAAGAGTCTGGTCACACATTACGATTCGCTTTCGATTGCCTCCGAGGCTTTTAAGATTGCAAGAACAAATATCGAGTTTTCTTCGATTGATCATAAATTGAAAACAATTGTTATAACAAGCTCAAATCAATCAGAAGGAAAAACAACAACACTGGCAAATCTAGCGATTTCATACGCGCAAATAGGCAGGAGAGTATTGCTTGTTGATGCCGATATGAGAAGGCCCTCTATACATAAGCTTTTCGGGATCGCAAATAGACGTGGACTGACCAATGCTCTATTAAATCATAATGATCTCGAGAGTATTGTAATTCAGACGAAAACACCAGGTCTTGATATTTTAACCTCAGGGCCTATACCCCCTAATCCCGCAGAGCTTCTAATGTCAGAAAGTATGACAGCATTGATTGAACAGGCAAAAACATCATACGATTTGATCATGATCGATTGCGCCCCTGTTGGTGCTGTTACAGACGCTGCTATTATGTCAACAAAAACAGACGCTGTTCTGTTTGTTGTAAAAGCCGGACATACTGATAGGCATCAATTGAAAAGGGCCGCATCTCTTCTACATCAGGTTAACGCCAGGGTTCTTGGGTATATCTTGACTGGTATCAGCAGAAAGAATAATGAGAGCTATTATTACTATGCCAAATCCTATATAGAGAACAGCGATAATAGAAGAAAAGGAAAGCGCAATATGAAAAGCCCGGCAGATCGTACTGCTGCGTTACAACAATATGAGAACCCAAATTTTAACATTGGTTCATTTTCTTCTCAAGCAGATATGACGGGTGATGTGAATGAGTCAAATATTAGAAAAGTTACGTCGGTCAATGATGAAGTAGAGTCTGTCCTAAGGCGGTCATCGATCAATGGTTCAAATCAGGGGATAGTTTCTGAGGATGATTGAGATACATAGTCATATACTGCATAGTATTGATGACGGTGCTTCATCTTGGGATGTTTCAGTGGAACTGCTGAGGGAATATGCTAAACAGGGTGTTAAGAGAATAATCTGCACACCTCACTTTGAACCTTTTCATTGTTCTTCTGAACATAGCATAAACAAATATAACAGTATAAGACTAGAACAGATCGAGGCACTAAATTCTTACTCGCAAATAAATAAACTAGGTGTTGAGCTTTATCCTGGGGCCGAGATAATTCTTGCGCCAGATTGTCTGGATACACTTACTGCCAGGGGCAGAAGCCTTAGGCTTACATTGGCTGATTCTGATTACATTTTAGTTGAACTACCGCGATATATGAGCGGTGGATATGCACTTCTGGACAAATTACTTTTTAACCTTCAGATGAATGGATTTATTCCAATTTTGGCTCATCCAGAAAGAGCGATGTCTCATGAAGGAATGTTCGAGACTCTTTTAGAATGGTATGAGCAAGGCAGGCTTCTTCTTCAGCTGAATGCAAGTAGTATTATTACTAACCATAAGCTGCCGGCCGAGAAACAGGAGCGGTATACTAGAAGAAAAAAATATGCTAAGATGCTTCTTGATGCTGGCATAGTTCACTTTGTTTCCTCAGATGCCCATAATACAGATGTTAGGCCGCCACAAAATAAGAGGGCCTTCGAGGAAATATGTCATCTTTATGGATGCGAAGCGGCGGAGAAACTAATGTCAACAAATGCTGATGCTATAATTAGTAAAATGTATAATCTATAGAGTTTGATAAACGGGGCGATATTATGAATTATTCCAACATAAAACCTATCATTAAGAAATCGTTGCTGGCAGTTATTGATGCTGCGTTGGCGGTTATAGCTTTGTGGTTTGCTGTCATGCTGAAGTTCGACTACCTGCAGCATGTAGAGCCAATGATCAGACAACCAGAGATTGTAGGTTTGGTTATGCTGCTATCATTCGCAATATTCTATTTCTTCGGCTTTTACCAGCATATATGGAGATACGCCAGCATAAATCAATATCTGGTGCTGTTTGCCGGTACGCTTATTCAAGGAGTTTTAGTAGCTGCAGTTCTATCTTGGCGTAAAATTGAGTATCCAGGTTCTGTATTTATTATTTATTGGTTGTTCTTGTTTTTAGGTGTTACTGGAATCAGAATTATGTATAGAATGATAATGAGCAGTGCTTTTCGTGAGACCAGACATGCAAGGCAGAAATCAAAGAGTTATTTGAGCAGCGAAATTGGCAAGCTGGGAACTGAAGAATTAAATAATCAAAGCGAGGACAGAAGTGATCCGATCAGAGTTCTGATAATTGGTGTTGGCTATGCTGGAAGTCAGATAATCCGAGAATTACAGGAGCATCCAGGCAGCCGGCAGGTCGTCGCTGCCATAGATGATAATCGTGAGAAGCATCATTATAAGATGCGTGGTGTTCCGGTTGTCGGCGATCGTTCAATGATCATATCAGCAGTCAAACATTATAGAGTTGATGAAATCATACTTGCGATTCCAAGTGCCAGCAGCCATGATCAGCGTGAGATACTTGATATCTGTGCTAAAACAGGCTGTGAGCTGCGTCAAGTACCATTGCTGAGTGATTTGATCGATGGCAGAGTCAGCATTAGCGATATCAGGCATGTTGAGATTGCCGATCTACTTGGACGTGAGCAGATATTACTGGACAATAAGGAAATTGAGGGTACGCTTGAAAATAAAACAATTTTAGTAACCGGTGGTGGTGGATCTATTGGTTCTGAGATTTGTCGTCAGGTAGCGAGCTTCAATCCAAAAAAACTAATAGTTTTCGATATTTATGAGAATAATGCTTATGATCTCCAGCAACAGCTTCTTTCAAGATATAAGGATTTGGATCTGCTGGTTTTGATTGGCTCAGTTCGTGACAGAAGCCGCCTTGAAACTGTTTTTGCGGAATGCCGTCCAGACGTAGTATTCCATGCCGCGGCTCATAAACATGTACCTTTGATGGAGGATAGCCCAAGTGAAGCGGTAAAAAATAATGTTCTGGGAACTTACAACACAGCTTTGGCTGCCGCACGAAACAGAGTTGAGCGATTCGTACTAATTTCCACAGACAAGGCTGTCAACCCTACAAATGTTATGGGATCAACAAAACGTTTGGCGGAAATGGTTATTCAACATATGGCGGTTATGTTTCCGCAAACAACCTTCGCTGCTGTACGGTTTGGCAATGTGCTTGGCAGCAATGGCAGCGTAATTCCATTATTTAAACGGCAGATCAGGGAAGAGGGCAAGGTTACTGTTACACATCCGGATATAACAAGATATTTTATGACTATCCCTGAGGCCTCAAGATTAGTTATACAGGCAGGAGCTCAAGCCAGGGGTGGGGAGATTTTTGTTCTGGATATGGGAGAGCCAGTGAAAATTGTTGACTTGGCAAGAGATCTTATTAGATTGTCCGGTCTGGAGCCGGATATTGATATTCCAATCGTATATACAGGTCTTAGACCAGGTGAGAAAATGTACGAAGAACTTTATCTAGATCGTGAGGGCCTGGATAAAACTAAACATGATAAGATTTTTGTTCTTAAACCGGTAAATGATCAAGTTGCAATCAACGAGGAAATAATTCATCTACAGCAAATAATCGGTTGGTCATATGCCGAGTTCGATAGACTTTTAAACAGACTAAAATTTAAGAGTGAAGTATCAGCCAGCGCTTATCTTGCGGATCCTTCGGCCGAAGAATAGCAAGCGATTTTCTTGATGCAAATTAATACAATAAAAAACCGCGAGTCGTATAGTTTACAACCCGCGGTCTTTTGATTATTGGCAGCTATCACTGTAATATAACTCAGTTAGCTAGTATCGTCTGCCAGATCTTGTCATACGTGCTGTCGATTTCTTCAGATGAGTAGTATAATTCCAATGAAGCGACTGTTTCAGCATCAGGATAATAGCTCGTATTGCTGGTGATTTCCTCGGGAAGCTTATCAATTACATCAATATGAGGGCTTGAATAGCCAACATAGACCGCGTTTTTCAAAGCAACATCCGGCTCATACATGAAATTGATAAATTTATGCGCCGCCTCTGCGTTTTGAGCATTAGATGGAATACACATCATATCAATTGACATATTTGAACCCTTAGGAAGAATGTATTGAAGCATTTCCGGATCCTGACCGCCATCCTCGAGCTTTTGTTGGCAAACTACATGATCTCCTGACCATGCTATACCGGCTGCAAGTTCCCCAGAAACATATTTGTCCTTGAGATCGTCGATCCCTACGATTGGCTTAAC
>CAZSLR010000102.1:0-7283 GCA_964607635.1 uncultured Oscillospiraceae bacterium | reverse complement strand
TTCTTTTTTGAAATAATCGCCAAACGAGAAGTTGCCCAACATTTCAAAATAAGTGCCATGGCGTGATGTCTTGCCGACTCTCTCAATATCAGGTGTTCTTATACACTTCTGACATGTGGTGACTCTCAGTGATGGTGGAGTTTCCGCACCAGTAAAATAAGGCTTGAGCGGAGTCATGCCGGCATTTATCAGCAGGATTGAAGGATCGTTGCGCGGTACCAGTGAAAAACTAGGCATACGCAGATGACCCTTCGATTCAAAAAACGTTAAATATTTCTCTCTGATCTCATTCAGACTCATAGCTTCCATATACTATTACCAACCTTTTTTCCAATTTGCACTATGCACCGAATTTTACACCAAAATCAGACAGCTAACAAGGTGCAAGCGACTGTGGTTTATGATAAAATAGGCGAATAATCCTACAAAAGAGGTATGCCAATGAATACAATCGATCATATAACCGAGGAAGGTTTGAACCATCTCGGATTACAATTACCTGAGCTTTATCTGCCTGCCGGGGACTTGAATCTGTCTGTCTGGCCTGTAATTGCCTGTGACCAGTTTACCTCACAGCCTGCTTACTGGCAGGAAACTGAGACGATCGTCGGAGAGGCCCCATCAACTCTCAGACTGATTTTGCCTGAGCTTTATTTGGACCATCCAGGTGATATATCAGTTGAAGATAGAATCAAAACAGTTAATGGCGCTATGCAGAAATATCTGGATGACGGCATCATAGTCAAGCAACAGCCTGGCTGCGTTCTGCTTGATCGCAGCACCCCTCTTCATCCAAGCAGATTAGGACTGATCATCGCTGTTGATCTTGAGCAGTATGATTTTACACCTGGCAATAAGAAAATGATACGTGCGACAGAGGGCACTGTCCTGGAGAGGATTCCACCCAGACAAGCTATCAGACGCAACGCTCCACTAGAGCTGCCACATGTACAGCTGCTCATAGACGACCCTGATCGCACAGTTATTGAACCAATATATGCGGCTCTCAGTGAGCATACTCCAATATATGATACAGAGCTGATGCAGGGCGGCGGCCATATCCGCGGCTGGTTCCTGCCGGAAGATTCAAAGCTTCTGGCAGCAGCTATAAACGCGATGTCGCAGCTAACCACTCTGGCAAATGACAATCTGCTTTTTGCTGTTGGAGACGGCAATCATTCACTGGCAACCGCCCAGGCACATTGGCATGAGATCAGAAGCAATGTGCCAGCTGATCACCCTGCACGCTACGCACTTGTCGAAGTAATCAATATACACGACACAGGACTCGAGTTTGAACCGATCCATCGCTCCGTCTTCGGCATCAACACCGCTGACTTTCTCAAACCCGTGCAGGTATGGCTTGAGCAGCATAACACTGCGGTCAAGGCTTCGGGGCAGTATACTGAAGAAATACTGCCGGTATATTCAGGCAATAAGCTGCACCAGCTCATACTGGCAAAAGCTGAGAACGCTCTGACTGCGGCGCTCGTTCAGCAGATGCTTGACGATCTTTCAGAAGTCTGGAGGAAAACCAGCGGCTTCAGGATCGATTATATTCATGGTGAAGAAACAGTAAAGGAGCTCGCCGCCGATGGAGCAGCCGGTATAATTCTGCCGCCTTTTGCCAAGAATAGTTTTTTTGAGGCTATTATCAGGGACGGAATACTACCAAGAAAGACCTTTTCCATGGGCGAAGCCTTTGAGAAACGCTATTATTTTGAATGCAGAAGAATCAGACAGGATGACATATGATATCTGACGACGATAAAAACAGAAAACCGTCTGTATGTATTATCGGAGCAGGCATAACGGGACTGACAGCCGCCAGGCAGCTGTCGGCTCTCGGCTATAATGTTCTCGTTCTCGAATCCGCTTTGAACTCAGGTGGTATGCTTTCTGCTTTTAATATCGGCGATGAACTGATCGAACATATATATCATCACATTTTCACCTCAGATAATGAGGTATTGGACCTGCTGGATGAGCTTGGTCTCAGTACAGACATGAAATGGTACACGGTCAGAGACGCTCTGTTCGCCGGCGGTCGCAACTACCCCTTTTCGACGCCTCTCGATCTGATGCGATTTAGTGAGCTTCCGCTGCTTCAACGTCTGAAGACCGGTCTGACTGTTCTCAAGGCGGCCCGTTTAAGGGACTGGCATGATCTGGAAAATATCACCGCAGCTCAGTGGCTGATCGAAAACTGTGGTCAGCAGGCCTATAACAAGCTCTGGCAGCCTCTGCTGCGTGCTAAATTTGATCAGGATGCCGAAGAGGTATCAGCAGTTTGGATCTGGAATAAGTTCAAGCTGCGCGGCAGCTCAAGATCCGGCGCCAAGAGTATTGAGAGACTTGGATATCTGGAGGGCAGCTTCGCCAGACTAACAGAGGCTCTGCTTCAGGAGCTGGCAGATAATGGCGGGCGCATCCTTTACGGCTACACAGCAATGGGACTCAGCCGCTTCATAGCACCAAACGGCAGTCATCGATATCGCGTATCCAGTATACTTGAGGATTGTTCTTCGATCGATTTTGATGCTGACGCCGTCATATCAACTATCTCAGCCAGACAGTTCGCCAACCTTGCGATCAGTCTCAGCCTGCCTGAGGATTATCGCGAGAAGCTGCTTTCTGTCAGATACAAGGCAAACATCTGCATGGTTCTCAGGCTTCGGCACAGCCTGTCACCCTGGTATTGGAACACAATATGCGACCAATTGCCTTTTGTTGTCGCTGTTGAGCATACAAACATGACTGGCATCAACGGCTATGGCGGCCATATTGTTTATCTGTCCCGCTATTTAGATTTAACTGACGATGTCTGGACACAATCAGATGGAGAGATCTATCATAGCTTCATAACTGGTCTGGAGCATGTTTACCCTGATTTCTCGGCCAATGATATCATCGATTGGCGACTTAAGCGCACTCGCTATGCGCAGCCTGTGGTCTTTCGTGACTATAGCAGCAGCATGCCTGGCATGGACACACCTGAACCAGGCATCAAGCTGGCCGGCATGGCCCAGATCTATCCTGAAGATCGCGGTATAAACTACGCGGTCAGACTCGGCAATGAGGCCGCTGATTCGATCGTCGATTATATACGCGGCAGCGGCCAGTTCTGACCAACCACGATCAAATGATCTGGCGGCATCAATTAAGACAAAATTGACACAAGGAGTTTGACAATGCGCAGAGCATGGCTGCTGCTTCCAATCGTTGTTATTCCGGCAGCCTTCTGGCTGCTGGGAAATGACGCGTCGCTTTTTTTGATCTGGTGGCTGATCCTTACCCTGGTAGGCATGATCTGGTGGCCACTAGCCTCAAGGCTACTGCCTGCAGCTGATTATGGCTGGACACTGGCAAAAGGCATGGGCCTTGCTCTGTCATCTGGTTCTGCTTTTTTACTCCACCATGTATCACCGTTTCCCTTTGCACGTGGTTGGCTCATAGCCTTGTTGCTTTTGACCGCTATAATAATATGGAGCATGGGCATCTGGTATCCCAAACTCAAGGGGTCAGTAACAGAGCCTGTCATAAATTTAAGCAATAATATCTGGGCCTATATCGGCATAATCGAAACAGTATTTGGTCTGGCTCTGCTCTTTTGGCTATTTACGCGCGGGCTAAAACCCGAGCTCGATTCTCTGGAGAAATTCATGAATATCGGCTTCATGAACAGTATCTGGCGTAGTGACGGTATGCCGGCTGCCGATATGTGGTTCAGCGGCGGCAGCATAAATTACTATTATTTCGGCCATTATGCCAGCACCTGGCTGGCGCGACTGGCTAATATCAAACCGCTCATCGCCTATCAGCTTGCTATGGCTTCATTGCCAGCTCTATCACTTGTTCTGGCAGCCTCCTTCGGTCTCCATATGCTTCAGTTCAGGATAAATAGAAGCGCTATTGATCATTCGCGGAGTTCAACCTTTCCACGGACAGTTATCTTATCGGCATTGGCGGCTTTCTCAAGTGGTCTGATACTCATATTCGGCGGCAATCAGCATGCATTTCTCTTCTCGGACAAGAGCCCGGTTCGTAAATTTACCAGCTTCCTGATCAATAAATCGATCATTCCCGGCAGCAATGAGGCGGCCTTCTGGTTCGCAAATTCCACCAGATATATCGGCTACAATCCTGATACTACAGATAAAACAATTCACGAGTTCCCCTATTATTCCTACCTGGTAGCTGATCTGCATGCTCATGTTATAAATCTGGTTTTTGTACTTAGCCTGCTTCTGATAATTCTGGCCTATGTCAAGCGTGGACCAGTTTGCAGGAGGAATATTCGTGAGCTTATCAGGGAGCCTTATTATTATCTGATGGCTGCTTTTTTGGCGATATTCATGATGGCTAACTTCTGGGACTTCATAATTTACTTCGCTTTGATCTGTCTGATCATGTGGATATTCTTCAGCAGAAGTGCAGGCAGATCGATCTCTAAACAGGGGCTGCCTGTGTTTATCCTGCAGTCCGCGTTGATTATGATCGTTTTCTTGAAGGTAAATTCTCCACCGCTTGCACTTGCTCTGTATCTGGCAGCAGCAACTATTAATCTTCTGATCAGTACCAAAGCAGCTGATGGCTTGAGCAGCGCGGGATCTCAGATGGGCTGGCTCTTTTTCCTTGCCCATTTATTCTCACTGCCCTTCAACCTTGATTTCGAACCTATCGCGAAGGATATTGCGCTCACAGTTGCCCGTACCCCACTTGCACAGCTCTGGGTCCTCTGGGGAGCACACATTGCTGCCGGGTTGATTTATCTGCTCTGGCTGTTTCTGAAACAGAGCCGGCCGAAGCTGCGAAAAACCTTCCCGCCATTACCGCAACAGCAGCTGATGGCGATGGAGAGTAATTCATCAATCAGCGATCGTTTGTACAAAGCATTCAGAGCAGCAATGAGTGAGCCTGCTGATCGCCTGCTGGCCGCGATTTTTCTAATGGGCCTATTTTTGATACTTCTGCCGGAGATCGTCTATGTAGTAGATATTTACAGTGGCGATTATAAGCGTGCAAATACTATGTTCAAATTCACTTATCAGGCTTTTGTTCTGTTGTCACTTGTCTGGGGCTGTGCGGCACCTCTGGTTCTCTCTTCCATTAGCAGTTCTGTTACAAGAGCCCAGTCATCGATGCTTGACCGCTCACCAAAACGCAAACGAGTAGATCACAGATATATTATTGCCTTAGCTTCAGCAGCATTGCTTATTATAATGATCGTCATCCCACTATGGTATCCACTCAGTGCTACCAAGCAATGGCTTGGACCATTCAGCCGCGATCGTTATCGCGGTCTGGATGCTCTGGAGCCCTTCGCCCTTAAGGATTCAGCCAGCATCAGCGGCAGCAGCCCTGGCGAGCTGGCGGCCGATGTCTCAGCAATCAAATGGCTGAACGACAACATAGAGGGGCAGCCTGTCGTACTGGAATCGTTCGGCGACAGCTATACTGACTATGGCCGTATCTCGGCTTTTACCGGTCTGCCGACTATCATCGGCTGGCAAACACATGAGTGGCTCTGGCGAACAAGCGAAGAAAACCCTGACGCCTTCTCTTCGGTGGTCGTACCACGTCAGCAGGCAGTCAGGGATATCTACACAACAGATGATCAGCAGCTCCGGCTGGATCTGATCAAGGAATATTCAGTTGAATATATCGTGATCGGTCAGCTCGAGAGAGAGAAGTTCAGTACGATATCAGAGGATGACCGCACGATCTCACTTATACGAGAGGACCTGATCAGCAAGCTTGGAGAAAAGGTTTTCAACCAAGGCTATTTCAGCATCTATCGGATCAATTAAAAATCCAGAACAGATACTCTGAGGACACCCTCGATAGCGCTCAGCTTCTCGATAACCGCAGGCGCGACTGGTGAATCTATACTTATAAAAGACTGCGCCCTCATTTTGTCCTTCTTGCGGCTCCAATGCATTGTCGCGATGTTGATCTTGTTAAGACCGAGAATGGTACCGACACGTCCGATGATTCCCGGCACATCGTCATTCTGCAGTGCCAGTACATGACTTGAAAGCTCGAAATCCATATGATAACCGAAGAAATCAACCAGAATCTCAGAATCCTTACCGAAGACTGTACCTGAGACAGACAGTGCTTTTTCTGCCGCGCAGAATTCAACTGTAATCAGGTTAGTATATTTCTCAAGATGAGTCGTCTTGCTCTCGACCACATCAACACCCATATCGGCAACACGCTGCTTAACGTTAACGAAGCTGATACGCTCACTCGTAACGGTTGAGAGGAAGCCCTTGAGCACTGACAATGTCAGCAGATCTGTTTCTGCTTTTGCCAGCTCTCCGGAATATGTGATCGAAATGGTGCTGACAGGACTGCTCTCAGCCTGATAGTAGATGGCGCCGAGCTTCTCAGCAAGACTGACAAAAGGCTTCATCTCTGAGAGATCGCCGTCGATCGCGGGCATATTTATGGCAGCAACCAGCTCGCCCTTGAGCACACTGGCGACGAGCTCTGTGACAGCAGTACCCACATTGGTATTCGCTTCATGAGATGAAGCGCCAAGATGAGGTGTTACAACACAATTTGGCAGGCTCAGAAGCTTGTTCTCATAGTTCTGCTCACCAGGCTTCTTGTCATAGCTCGGCTCCTTATCGAACACATCGATACCTGCCGCAGCCACATGTCCTGAGACCAGCGCATCATAGAGAGCGGCCTCGTTTACCAGACCACCGCGGGCCGCATTTACTATTCGTACACCAGGCTTGCATTTTGCCAGCTCGGCGGCACCAATCATATTATAGGTCTCTTTTGTCTTAGGCGTATGGAAGGTAATCAGATCCGCTTGAGTCAACAGCTCATCAAGATTATTGCAGCGCTTAACTCCCAGCTTCTCGAATCTCTCCTGAGAGATGTATGGATCATAGACTATGACCTTCATGCCGATTCCCTTCAGCTTGCGTGCCACGATCGAACCAATACGACCCATACCGATCACTCCGGCTACCTTGGAGTCCAGTTCATTGCCGATCATCTGACCTCTGCGAAAATCATCACGGCGGGCTGCCTCATTGGCAACACATATATTTCTGAATGCGGCAAAAGCCAGGCCGACTGCCAGTTCACCTGCGGCCATAATATTGGCTTCTGGGGTATTAACTGCGATAACGCCCTTTTCTGTACAGGCATCAACATCGATATTGTCAATTCCGTTGCCGGCTCTGCCGACAACCTTCAGGTTTACAGCCTTCTCGATCAGACTGCGGTTGACCTGAGTAACACTGCGGACGATCAAACCATCA
>CAZSLR010000101.1:4463-7286 GCA_964607635.1 uncultured Oscillospiraceae bacterium | reverse complement strand
GCAACATAGGATGAAACAGCGATCTCAAAACTATTATCGGCAAAAGGCAAGCCTTCGAGGGCATTTCCTTGAAGGAAACTTATCCCTTTGTTGCGGGTTTTTCTGCTCGCAATTTTAAGCATCTTCGCAGCGGGATCAATTCCCGTTACTTCTACGCCCTGATCGTGAAGAACTGAGCACAGAGCGCCAGTACCACAGCCTACATCAATAGCAGTTTGAAATTTTGTGATATCGAATTCAGCGGCAGCCTGCTTAATGATGCTCTTATAGCGGCGTCTCTGATGGTTGAAAAAGAGCCCGTATATAGGTGCGATCATGTCGAACAGTCTACTGCCTTTTTTCTTGTTCACTTTCGCCCGCTCCATTTCTTGTGATATTAAGTGGCTTACATGTTATCTTCTAAATATACTAAACATGCTTAATAATACTTATTTATACTCCATTGCAAAAGCTTCTTGCATTCGATCTATTGCAATTTTCTTTAACCCGTACTTTTTAGCCAACAAACGCCAGCTTTTGTCAACTTTTGACTTTACCTCTTCTACAACTTTTTTAGCATCGTTGAGGGCTAATCCATAATATTCGGCTGTTTCGAGTGCTAGATCAAATGATATTTCATTATCGTATTGACTAACGTTCAGCGAGAGATGATTACCATAAACACTTGGATTTACATCAAATATGGGAGATAACACCCAACCCTTGTCACTCAGAACAAAACCGTGATTTCTTAAATGATCATCGGTATTAGAGACTGCCATGCCGAATACGATCCTTTTCCACAATTCCAGCAAATCATTTTTGGGAGCTGCACCGTTAGACTTTATAAAGGCTGCTATATCTAGATAGCTGGTATTATCATTGCTTGCCTCTCCATCTCTTTTACCAAGAAGTGTCATAGCTGATGCGAAGTGTATGCGATTTTTCCCGGAACGGTCAAATCTCTTCACTAAAAATGTACTGCCGTTATTGGAGAAGGCATCAAGTCTTGCTTCGGGTACATTTATTTCGCACATAACCGCTAAATCATGAACTACCATCTCCCAGGCACCAGAGTCGACCTCATCGTGTTTTGAAGGGAACTTTGCAATCCACAATGAACCATCAGGGGCCTGAACACTTGCTTTCGGTCTAGCTCCACCTAATGAAGATCCAGGAGCAAGCAGCTGATTCAACCATTTCGTTTCTGATCCATTTTCATCATTTTCGAACGCAAAAGAGGCATTTTCTAGTTTTCGCAGCGTAGTCCACGGGGGTGTTGCAAGCTCCTTACTTGAGGCAAGAAATTCTCCGCCTAGTACAGTAGAAAAACGCAGCGCCCCCATCCTAGCCTCATCAAATACACCTAGAAGATAATCACTTTCCGATAGAGCTCGTGGTTTTCTCTGCTCTTCTCTTGCAAGATTCGCCTCTCGACGATTCATTAGCATCCGTCCCCATCTGTCTGGGCAAGAGTCTGCAAATAAACCAAACAAGTCTTTCCCCAGAGGCGTATATTGACGCCCTTTGAATAAGTTTAAATCAGGATCCAGCAAGTGTCTCGATTGAGATGAATTAAGCCATGTCTCATCATATTCAAAAGCATAAAATTCTTTACCTTTTGCTCTGTTAACATGAAGAGAACCCATCAGCATTGGTTTCTTCTCTATCCAATCGGCGTATGCAAAAATTGTTATATCACTATCAGCCACTATTCTTACCCCTTTCCTTCGGGGCTCGCTTTTTTACCTTTAACTGTAGATCATGAAGTTTTCTTCCCAATTCATCATCTTTTGCTATCAGAAGAAGATCTTTATCCATACTATTAAGAGAATGAAGAACAGCAGCATATATCCCCATCGCAACAGACGGAGAACCTTTTTCAACAGACCATAGTGTAGATCTGCTAATACCTGCTCTTTCTGCAACCAATTCAACAGACAGTTGCCTGCGCAATCTAGCCAACTTGATCTGTTCGCCCATTCGCTCCAATATCGCCTGAGTTTGCGGCAATAATACTACAGATTTTTTAGCCATACAATCACCTCATAACGTTTATAATTATAAACCTGTAAGCATATTATGTCCATATTAACAAACGTTATGATATCAACTGACTTTTACAAAACTCTTTTAAACCACACCAAAAACATCCTTCAGCCAGCAGTCAGCCACCTGCGGCCAGACCGCTATCTCCTGATCAGCCTGATTGGTGAAGACCTGAAGCTCTTTTCTATCTTGTCTGCTCATCGTAGTCATATCCAAGAAGCCCTGCACCTCCGGCACTACACTTAACCTGCCATCTCGTACTGCTTCAGCAAGTGCAACATGCTGGGCAACAGAGTAAGTTTCTGTATACTCGATATTAGCCCAGACATCATTGGCTACAGACATACCATGAGGTCCTTTTGAGAATATATGCAGAGCACAATTGATTCCTTGCGCATGACAGGCACTGGCAAATGCATAGGCGTTTTCGACCGGTACAGCGTCATCCGAGGCAGTGTGCCAGACGAAGCAAGGTGGTGTTTTCTCCGAAACCTGATTCTCCAGCGACATGTATTCCAACCAACGAAGCTGCTCTGATGTAGCGTTTTCAAGATCCAGCTTATTTGCCTCGCGATCAATTGGCGCTCCGGTCAGAGCACTGGCTGAATCGACATGAGTATACGGACCCGTCGAGATTACAGGATAAGACAAAATTGCCGCGTCCGGCCTGTTTGAAATACCGGCAAAGTTAGGATTATCATCTGTGATATCAGCGTGATGAACGGCCAGACTGGCACTAAGATGACCACCAGCCGAAAACCCACAAATCGCGATCTTGCCGGCATCGATGCCAAA
>CAZSLR010000101.1:2760-4363 GCA_964607635.1 uncultured Oscillospiraceae bacterium | reverse complement strand
ATATTCACCTGTTTCCCAAATCTTAATTGTGTTTCTGATCATATTTCCTCCTCATAAAAATACTGCAGCAGACTCCTGGCCTGCTGCAGTAATTGTACGTTCAAAAGCCCATTGATTGAGCGATACTATTTATGGATCAGCTCAGCTTGATATCAGCCTGAAGCGGTTTGACTCCAGTCAACTCAACGCTGCGGTCATCAGGCTGAGAAACGCCAACAAAGAGGCTGAAGCTTGAGCTGTCGACAATTCTCTTACCATCCTCATCCACAACGGTAAAAGCCATCGGCTCGATCTCCAGCTCAATTGTTTTGCTCTCTCCGGCAGCCAGCGCAACTCGCTTAAACGCGCAGAGATTGTGGTTTCTGACAGCCAGCGCACTTTCATTATCCTTGATATAGCACTGTACGACCTCTTCGATCGCGACATCGCTCTTATTAGTGATATTGACGCTCAGCTTGGCTCCCTGATCAGCGGAAGCCGTCAGCAGCTCAAGATCACTAAGCTCTACTGAGCCATAGGTCAACCCATAGCCAAACGGATACAAGCAGGATGTCTCGATATACCTGTAGGTTCTGCCCTTCATCGCATAATCAGTAAACTCAGGCAGATCCTTCACATCATTATAGAAGGTTACTGGCAGCTTGCCGCTTGGAGAAACCTCGCCGAACAGAATGTCAGCGACCGCACGTCCGCCCAGGCTGCCAGGATACCATGCGTTAAGAACAGCATTCGCGTTCTCATCGGCATAGCGCAGATCCATTGCACTACCAGCAGTTAGAACAACAACAGTCGGCTTACCAACAGCAGCAACAGCCTCAAGCAGTCTCTGCTGACATGCCGGGATACTGAGATCAAGCTTATCGCCGGCTGCATAAGCATTACCGGTATCGCCCTCTTCACCCTCGATTGTTGAATCAAGACCTATACAGAGAACAACCGCGTCAGCATGCTTGGCCGTAATAACAGCCTCGGAAATACGATCATCCGCCACAGCAAGAGGCTCGACGCGATCCTTGTAGAGATGACTGCCCTCTGAATAGAAAACACGGATATCATCACCGGCTACATCCTGTATGCCATCAAGTATTGTGACATAGCGAGAAGCAGTACCGTTGTAATTACCATTGAGCACGACCTTGCTGTCTGCTGTCGGGCCGATAACAGCAATTGACTTAAGAGCTGAACGATCAAGCGGAAGTATGCCGTCATTTTTCAGAAGTACCATAGCCTTACGAGCTGTCTCAAGATTTTTAGCCTTGTGGTCAGCACAATCATTAAGCTCATAGCCAATGTTATTGAATTCGCAATCCTCATCGAAGAGGCCAAGCTTGATTCTTGTAGCCATCAAACGTTCAGCTGATAATGTGATCTGATCTTCGGATATCATACCTTGCCGGACGGCATCGAGCAGATGGTCATATGAGTTGCCGCAGTTGAGATCACAGCCGCTCTCAATGGCAAGAGCCACTGACTCAATAGCATTTTTAGTAACCATATGTTTTTCGTGGAAGTCTCTGATCGCCCAGCAATCGGAGACAACATGTCCGTCAAACTCCCACATATCGCGAAGGATGTCTCGCAACAGTGTAGGACTGCCACAGCA
>CAZSLR010000101.1:0-2660 GCA_964607635.1 uncultured Oscillospiraceae bacterium | reverse complement strand
TTCTTGGTCAGATATGGGTCCTCACCATAGGTCTCATGTCCACGACCCCAGCGCGGATCACGGAAAATGTTGATA
This sequence comes from uncultured Oscillospiraceae bacterium, assembly GCA_964607635.1. Taxonomy (GTDB): domain Bacteria; phylum Bacillota; class Clostridia; order Saccharofermentanales; family UBA5734; genus JAAYFZ01. Next base: position 2,585 of record CAZSLR010000101.1, on the reverse strand, counting down.
TTCGGCGACCACATTGTCAGGCCCTTGTATATATCACGATCCTCTTCAGAAGAATAGGCATTATACTTAGCCCTGGCCTCGGTCGAAATAATATCAGCGATCTCACGTAAATATTCATCATCAAAAATCGCGGCCATCCCTATGGCCTGCGGGAAAACAGTCGCCGTACCGGCACGTGCTACGCCATGGAGCGCCTCATTCCACCAATTATATGCAGGCACGCCCAAACGCTCAACAGCTCCGGCATAATAACGCAGCTGTGATGCTTTCTCTTCGAGCGTCATCCTCGAAACAAGATCGGCGGCTCTTTCCTTTACACTTAGATTGGAATCAAGATAGGCTGGTTTGTCACTCATGAATATAATCCTCGCTTTCGATAAGAGATGGTTGTCGCGGCTGCCAGACCGCAATAATCAGTCGGTTAGTAAGCGCTCAATGATAAAACATAATGAGGTCGATTTGACTACCATTGTAAACCAAAACCGAGGTTAGTTCCACTGTTTAACAGACATCTGTAATGAACACTGTTATAATACAATTTACTTATAGAATTCGAATCGGCATAAAAATCACAGTAGCAAAAGACGGCAAACTGCTGATCAAAATTATATCTTAAGGAGAAAAACAAGTGAGCAAGAGAATATTAGTAAAAAAGCATGATGACTCAAAACTGCCGGCAATCATAACACCTGAGCTGGCAAATACATATATCCGTATCTACGGCGACAACTACGAAACAACGGGACGCGCCTACTTCGAGGGCACTATCCGCATCTTCATCTTCGAGCGACGTCCCCGCCAGGACCTGATCGAAATGCTGGCTCAGCTTAAGGATGAACCGTCATATCAGTATCGTCTCAATCAGGAGCTGATCACAGTTGAAAAGATTGACGACCCCAAAACACTAAAAGGCCGCTATAGCTACAAGCGCAATTAAACCGGATTATCCAGAATACCGGCAAACAGCGGCAAGCCATTACGAAGATCAATGATCGTATAGAAAAACGGACGATTGAAGATCAGCTCTTTCTCACTCATGATCGCACCCTCAGCGACTGCAACTGATGTTGCTGCCGCGGCTTCTGTACCCTTCTCATCAACAGCGATAAATGTCTTGTGGCGCACTTCACTGATATAGAGACCTTTTCGCCTACCTTCGTTCAGAAGCGACAAATCAGCCGTCGCTCCGTCAAAAGCCGAGGGCATGCCCATCGCGATCAGTTCGTTATTCAGTACATCTTCATATTCCGCTTCATATTTGGGCAAACTGATAAAACCCTGAACAGCCTCAGCTTCAGCCGCCAACTCTCTTAAATCAGCAAACAAGGTCTCCTGATTCTGGGAGCTCAGCCAGGCCCTCGGCTCAATTCCCTCATCCGGCAGAACTGCAACATAAGCGAAACGACCGTCATCATAAGGCAAAACAACACCATCAGCACCATCCATCTCGAAGAAGCTTAGCATATCAGAGCGATTCATAAAATCGTGTTCAACCACACCCTCAGGACTATTAAATTCTCTCTCATATGTATCCTGATGCAAAAATGGTGTCTGCCAGTCAGACTTGAAATAAACTGTATTGATCAGGTACATAACTGTCGAGGGATCGATCTGCTCAATGATATCTTCGATCAGACCATTCGTGTTGTAGTTGACCCAATCATTGATGATATCCTTAGAACCCTCATCAGCAAAATCAAGCATTCTGGCGCCAGCACCATAATAATCAGCATTAGTCTGTAAAAAAGCCATGTCAGCGTCAAAGCCGTCGCGGAACCAGATTGAATTCGCGATAGATATATCGGTTTTCTCGGTACCGGCCGCCTCAAGATTATTGATCCAGACACGACTGAACTCATTGATCTCAGCCGGTGTAAGACCAGCCTCTGACAGCACAGCGATCATCTCATCACGCGTCTCATTGTCCGCGCCATTAAGAGTCATAGCCAGAGCCAGAAAAACCGAAGCCGGTGAAACCATCACATTATAATCATTGTCAATTGATCTCAGCAGTAGATCAGCGGAATAACGCTGAACAGATGCCGCTATCTCTGAATCGACCGGATTCAAAACACCATCCCAGGAAGCAGGAATGATATCAGCCATCAAATCGCCTTTTGCCGGTGGCTCAGGGATCGGCTCAGTCGAATTACCATCAGTACCAGTTGGATCTGTCGACACTGAAGGGTCAGAGCTATCAGTCATATTAGTCGGATTCTCATCCGGCGCGCCACTGCCTGTGGTCTCACGCAGCAGACCAGCACAGCCGACAACAGCAATTGCTGTCGACAGTAAAATAGCCACCAGACCACTAAGTCTGATATTTCTATTACGTCTGTAATCTCGAATTCTCCACATGTCAGCTCACCTCTTTTCATGAGCTTAGACGAAATATGGCGAGAAAATGTTCCATCAGATCAGCGACGTGCTGAAATAGCGCTCGATTCTATCCGGCAGTATTGTAGCGATATTAAGATCACGACCCAGACGATCAGCAATATGCACACTAGCCCAAACATTAGCACCTGCTGACGTTCCAGCCAAAATACCCTGCTCTCTGGCGAGAGCCCGCGCGGTATTCATTG
>CAZSLR010000100.1:0-7394 GCA_964607635.1 uncultured Oscillospiraceae bacterium | reverse complement strand
CTGATTAACTACCCAGTTGCCCCTAAGCCTGCCTATTATGCCGTAGCTGTGAGCTGCCGCAATCAATTGATCAGTGCCAGAATTCCCAAATTCGCCTGGCGTTCTGGAGAAACTTTTGCCGTAGATCTATGGCTGCTGAACGATGGTAATGATGCTGCTGAGGCAGGGCAGGCCGATGTCTGGCTGGAATTTGCCGGCAGCAGGCATTTTGTTATGAATTGGCAATACAAGGCAGTCCCGGCCAACATGAATCTGGAGGGTCCTACTGTACGCTTCAAATTGCCAGAAACAATTGAAAATAAAGAGAAGGATAAATTGATCCCGCTTAATGCGGCGATTATTGAATCAGATATAGGCAGTACTCGTGAGATGAAACTGATCATTGAATGCGGCGAGCTGTCAAGCGAGTATCGACTTTTATTGAGGTAAGGAAAATGATTGAGAGAAAAAATAAACGAATAGCTAGAATTGGAATTTTCGCAGTTGTTCATGATACATACTATTCACAGTTTGATGGCTTACAGGAAAAACTTGAAGGTTTCCATCAGGATTTGGTGAGGAGCCTCGAGCAACATGATATCACGTTGATTGACTATGGCTTTGCCAGCGGTCAACAGAATGCTGCGGCCATAGCTGCACAAATGCGAAGAGATGACCTGGATCTAATTTTCTGCAATATGGCTACATACGCGACCTCGGCGACTTTTGCCCCTGTGGTATTGGGTGCGGAACAGCCGATCATACTGCTCGCGCTACAGCCAAGAGCCGCAATGGACTACAGCCAGGCTAGTACCAGAATGCAATTGGAGAACGACAATATATGCTCTGTACCCGAGTTTACCGGGGTTGCTATTAGACTTGGAAGACCTGTCGCGGATGTTGTTATTGGGACACTCTACGATGATCAGGAAGCGGCTAAAGAAATCGGCCGGTGGTGCGATATAGCAAAAGTACTGCATGGTCTGCGACAGGCGCGTATTGGGTTGATGGGGCATGTAATGGAAGCTATGTATGATATGCATACTGATCCAACAGCAGTCTCCGCTACCTTCGGAGTGCATGTTTCGCTACTTGAAATCGAGGATCTAATGTCTGAGTTTGAAGCTGTTGCTCCTGAATTGATAAACGAAAAAAGAAAGCTAATACTAAAGGAGTTCGAGACGCCCGAGCCCCAAACTGATCCACTAACAGCGAAGCTGACCGATGAACACTTGCAGCAAGCCGCAATTGGAGCTGCCGCATTGGAAGCCTTAGTCGAGAGACATGAACTGTCAGGACTTGCTTATTATTATGAGGGTCGAGCCGACAGTGCACAGCGCCAGGTTATGAGTTCTTTGATTGCCGGCAATACGATTCTCAATGCGCAAGGTGTACCTATGTGCGGCGAATTTGATCTCAAGACATGTATAGCGATGCTGATAATGGACCGGCTCGATATTGGCGGCAGCTTCGCGGAATTCCATCCGTTTGATTTTCAGGAGGATTTTATACTTGTCGGACATGATGGACCGCATCATATGACAATTGCGGATAGCAAACCAATTTTGCGCAGCTTGAAAAAATATCATGGCAAGCCAGGTAGCGGTGCCTCTGTCGAATTTAAACTTCGCGAAGGGCCGATAACAATGCTCGGTATAACGCAAACCGCCACAGGGAAATTCAAGTTTGTTATTGGAGAAGGTATCAGTAAAAAGGGTCCGATTCCACCGACCGGTAATACTAACACCAGAGCTTATTTCGCACCGACAACAAAAGAGTTTGTCAAAGCATGGGTCATGGAAGGGCCGACGCATCATTATGCGTTGGGCATAGGTCATCACGCTGCTACGATCAAGAAAATTGCTGATATTCTTGGTATAGAAGCTGTAATTGTACGAGGAAAATGAACATGAAGGAATTGCTGAAAAATTTTACGCTTGAAGTCTCTCTAAAACCGTTTTATAGCCTTGATCAAGAATGTTTCGAAACTGTAGCACGACAGATATTCACACACTGGCGTGATTCTATAGATCTTGCCGAGACAGTATCTATCTTGTTTTGGTCCTCTGATGGCTCCGAAATCCTTGACTATCAAGGTGATATGGATGCTATATTCGAATGGGCTAAATATATTGGTGGCGCTAACCCACGTATGGGTTGGGATCAGGTAAATGATCCAAAAAGAATTAACCTGCACGCGACTTATTATGACTATCGTGATAATCCGCCGGAATATACATATGCTGACTTAAGAAGACTGCTCAAGACTGTAAGAGATATTGGCAGAGAAATAACTGGTAAACCAATTAAGCTGGGTGCAACCTTCGATCCCGGTCCTGAATTTGCTAAATCAAGCTTCAAATATGAACGGCATAACGAAATATGTTTTGGCGAATCTATGGGTAAAAGCAGTATGGTCTGTTGCTACGCCTTGCTAAATGCTGATGAAGTAAAATATGCAGGCTTTCCAAATGGCATCCCTCAGGATACTCATTTTGGCACATTTCTCGGGAGGCAATCACAATGCTTCATGCGAGATCTTGGATTCGACTATCTTTGGCTATCAAATGGCTTCGGGTTTGGCACTGAAACATGGGGCCTCACCGGTGCGATATTTAATAAGCTAGAATTCAATAATGAGAAGATTCCCGAAGTTCAGCTGAAAATTCTCCAGTTCTGGCAACTGTTTCGCCAGGAATGTGATTACCCTGTTGAAACTCGTGGAACCAATCAATCGTTGGGTATAGACTATGGCACTGATGCTGTCAACCATAAGGGTATTTATGAGGGTGGGTTCGACATCGCACCGCCCTGCAACTCGCCATGGGCCGCAATAAATGGTGACTTCGGCATGGAGCTCGTTGGCCATTTATCGCGAATCGCTAAGCTGCCTGAGGGAAAAGGCTACCCCTTCCGATTTTATGTGCATGATCCTTGGTGGGTCAATAGCCCCTGGATAGACAGATATGAGAGACAGCCTCACGATATCTATCTACCATTGTCGATCACGAGGTTCGATGAAACAGGCACATCACAGATGCCGTCGCAGATCAATCTTCTTACGATTGATAACTCATTTGGACAAATGCCGCAGGATTGTCCAATAGAAATACAACCTCATATCAACAAAGCACTAAACAGATTCCCTGATAATCTGCCACCAGTACTCTGGGTCTATCCCTTTGACGAGTATTCAACAAGCGGGAACGGAGAGAAAACATTCTTCGAGGATATGTTTATGCGTAGTGCCGTTAATCAAGGATTCCCTATCGGTGGGGTTATATCAACAGACAATTTCGCTAAGTATGTTACATCGCAAATTGATTCTAGTTCTATGAAGAAAACTAACGAAATTACTAGTCTTAACATACTACCAGGAAGCGTAATAGTAACACCAATGCCACTTGAAAACTCTATTATGGCAGAGCTTCTGCCAAGATTTATTAGTGAAGGAGGTCAGGTTATACTCTATGGATCACTTCAAGACAGTGATTGTAAACTTCTAGCATATCTTGGTATAAAAAGAACTGAACCGCTTTCCGGTCTACTCGAACTCGAAGTGGCCAATTTACCAGATAAACTTGCTCCCCACATGGTTCCTGATCAAATTGAAATTGAACCTGTCCTGTCACATGGAGGAGCAGAAGCGATTCTTTCTGATTATAGTTTGACACAAAACAAAGTATTAGCAATGGTTATACACGATGGCAAAAGGCGAATTTTTGCAACAGCGCCTAAACCTGTTAGTGAAGATGGCTCTAGAGCAAAAGGTCGTGTCGTTTGGGTACGGGGATCAAACAGTGGATATTTCACAGAGCACAGTGCCGGTTTGGAGCCATACGCAGTTGATCGCTCATTCCAGAGTAGTAGCTTGCTTCGATATGCTCTAGCTGAATTCGGTATAAATATTAGATATCACTATCAAGACGCTGACAGTAAAACACCGGTTGTAAATATTCACAGGAATAAAAATGCGTTTGTCTTCACAGGCTATTGTCCTGATACAACTGTTTCGATTAGTTTAAACACACCGATAGGCGCTCCCTTGATGATAGGTCATGAAGGAAAACTGAGGTCAGTTAAAAATGATGGTAGCCAAGCACAGATAGAATATAATTTCAGCCGGGCATGGCAATTCGAAAGCAGAGTTTTCATTAGCGGCCAAGCCGCAGGCATTGTATCGTGTCGAGAGATGGCGCCGGTCAGCTATTTTATGCATCGACGTATAAGAATTGATGGTTTAAAAAGTGCGAACCTTATTATATTGCCTGAAACTGAATTTGTCGGACGAACTGAAGTATTAGTTAATCCTCAAGGTCCAATAGTGGTTGGTGAGCTTCACGAAACTGAAGAGATTACAACACCGTATGGCCCTGCGATTATCATAAACAATGTCAGTGGAACGGTTGTAATAAGCAACATGGTAAATGAACTGCCATGAGAAGTCAGGATTTTAGTGTTGCAAACAAGCTCAAATAATTAGTATCTGTTATAATTCCTCATGGTGCAAAACGCGTTCAAATAGTGTAAGCTATTCTTGAATTTATGCATGTCTGACAAGTAGCGCCATTATGTTTCTAAAATTATAGTATGTGGCTGCTATCCGCCGCTGACTAAGCCAGATGTACACGGATCGGACGATATCAAGGTTGTATGACATTTTTCAGTCCTCCTAAGATAAAATTTGCTTGTGCAGTAAATTCATCTTACTAGAAGACTGTCATTTGTGGCTCTGCACTTTAGAAATGTCTATATAAATGGGGTCAGTTCACTACATTGCAAAACTATTATAAAGTGAATATTACGGTTAATCAGAGCCGCTGTTCCGGCGGTGACGGAGCCGCCGCCGGCTTCATGTCAACCGGACTGATGGCTCATTTCGGGGCAGATTATTCAGCATAAGAAGAGAACGATAGAAGCTTTCGAACCATCAACAGAGACAATGATTAGCCGTAATATTCATTCTGGAACGCTTTCTGTATTAGTATGATTTAGATTTCAAATTAGCTGTAGCCCTTGAAAGAGCATGTTCATATGCCTCATGGTAAGCTCGCAGAACACTAGAAATACCAGCCGGATTATTGTTGTCTGATATGAACATAGACCCATCAATTTTTTCGCCAACATTTTCCATCTTAATATGTACATTTATAGGTTCTCGCGGTTCTGTAGTAGCAGCTTCAATTTTGATTTTATAATCCTTTTCAACCGAAGGTTTTAGCGATATGAATTGTTCGCCTGAAGACCAAATATCATCGGTTATCAGTGCACTAAGTCTCTCGTCGTTAGGGTTATCGCAAATGTATATAGGTCTTTTACAATAATAGCAATCTGATACAAGAGGGCGATTATCCATTTTTAGCTTAATTGGCCATAGCTTATCTGTGTTTGAAAAGAAATTTCTCATCTCAGCCGAATCTTCAATTTCGTGTCCGACTATGTATTGTATTTCTGATTCTTCTAATCCAAGAATATGCAAGTGAGTAGCAAAGTTGCGCCTAAAGAGATATGCTGTTGGTTCCTTTTCAAGGACCGGCATATCATTTATTGATTTGCTTATAAAACCAAGAACTTTCGAATCGAGTGATGCGTTTTTCAATACTTCTTTACCAGCAGCAGATAGTAGATTAGCATTGGAACGTTTTTTGAAATTTTGTCCTACGCACACTATAGGTAAGTCATCGATATTTTCGTGTTCTAACTCCAGTTCAAAGCTTTCAGCTAACAATTGGTTTATAAGATAAATTTTTCTGTGTTCTATAAAGTCTGCCATCTTAGAAGTTAAGGGTATTATTCTATCAGCATTTTTAGTTTTTCCGCTAGCTTTTACGATGTTTGTATTCTTTTTAGTAGTCTTATAAATCCATACACAAAAATTGTTCGGCTTTTCGGGAATTTCTCTGATATCGCCAAAATCTAATGCACACGCCTCAGAGTTTCTAAGACCTAACGCAAACATAAGGGCTACACCCATAAGCTCGCCATTCTGACCCGGATCGCATAAAACTTGTTCTGCAACACTAATTTCCTCGCTTACAGTTAATGATTTTCTAAGCTTTATATGTTCCTCTTCTTCATCACTGTAGTATTGGTCTGATAAATCTATTTCAGATCCAAACATTGGATTGCCAGGTATAATCTGATTTGATGCTGCAAAATCAAAAACAACACCAATTAGGAATTTGAATTGGTTCAAGGTTTTTTGTTCATATTGATGAAATCCGTTTTTATAGTAACCTGCGAGCCGAATATAGTTAATTGCTTGAGCTATATCATCTTCTGTAATCTCATCTATTGGTTTGCTGATGAAATATGGAGCGATTGTATTTTCGTACATTTTAAAATTGTATGCTCTTGTATTTTCTCCCCAGTTATCTATCCTAAATGATTTTATATTATTCTTGACTACACCCCAGAAGTTAATTTTGCCATCGGTTGTTTCGCTTAATGGGTCATTACTTTTTGTGATGCCAGTATTTGAAATGTGCTTATTAATCAAGAGGTATCTCCTCCTTTGGCGTTTTTTGTGTCTGCAATTCATTAATTCCAATTGTTTCAGACATAGAAACTTTGCCTTCCAGCCCGTGACTGCTGGATAGTATAACTTTGATTTCACTATTAGACTTGATGCATGTTGACGGTATAGCTAATTCAAGATCAATCGAAGTCCTTTTGGAACTGATAGGTTTAGCTTCCATCTCTATAGCGTCATTTGAAATAGTAAACTCACAATACGTTGAAACATTACCATATGGTGTATATAGAGCTCTCCAGCGATCAAGCTTATTGTACATTGATAAAAGCATAAAATCATTTGAGTAGTCACAATAATGTCGTGATAATGTGTTAAGAGGTAGATTGCCAATTATATAAGAGAGTTCTCCTTGAGAGAGACCACATATTTCGTTTGAACTATATCTAAAGTTGGATCTGTAAAGATCTCCCTGATAGTTGCTTATAATTGATCTGTTTCTATTGTTCTTTTCAGGAATACTTATAAACACTTCTGAAATATTTGCTCCATTAATCAAAGCATCTTCTGAGATTTTCCTAAAATGCTTTAGTGAAACTACTCTTGAAAAGTCATTGCCATATGACACAATAGGATATTGATCAATATCGTCAGTACTACTCTTTATAATATGTGTTTTCAGCCTTTTCATTCTAGTAGTAATATATGAAATAAGTGGTACCAGTCTAATTCGATCACTAGTTCTTGGCCCAATTATATTTTCGTATTTATCAACCCTCTTAAATACTTTCAGGTAGTAAACATTCATATTTGTGATTTTGTCAAAATCAGCCCATTTCAAAGCACATATTTCATCAGGGTCTAGCCCTGTAAAAATACGAATCAAAACACCAAGATATTCTCTATTGCCCTGATTTATTTTGTTTATTACGTATTTTATCAG
>CAZSLR010000099.1:4143-7443 GCA_964607635.1 uncultured Oscillospiraceae bacterium | reverse complement strand
GAAAAACCTTGTATCTCTCCTTTTTGACTCATTGCGATCTTCTTCTCGATCGCTTCAAGAAGCATTGCTCTATTTGGCAGGCCTGTCAAAGCGTCATAATAGGCCAGCTGATGAAGCTTTTTACGATTCTTGTCGAGCTCTTCATTACTCTTAACCAGATCATTGTTCAAGGATTGCAGCTTAGCTTCAGATTTTTTTAGCTCGTTGTAAAGGGTATCTGTCGTTTTTTTCTGCTCAGCAAGCTGGTTATATTGCTGGGTTTTCTCCTTAAACAAATAGGCGATGAGCATAACGATGAATATAGTCACAAACGAAACCACCACGCCTGTGAGCGCACCAGGCGCATGCTTGATGAAGTGACCGAACATAACAGTTTGCAGAGATAGTATGTTGAGAACGATAGCTGTTATTTTCCCAGGTCTGCTAAGTTTGAGAATTAGAAGGATTGATACAAGTAGCTGTAGCTGCGCTATTATACCTTTGAAATAGGGATTGATTCCACTTCTCGTCTGAGAAATAATAAGAAACAAATATACTGCGGTTAAAATGATAAGCGCAATAATATTATAAGCACCAATAGATTTATGTCTGCTTCTATCTGTGCTCGATTTATTAGCATTCTCAGTTGCCATCACCATCTGGAACTCCCGCCTTTTGCCAGTATCCGCCGATACATCTGTCGTAACAGTAAATGCTTCGCTGCCCCATTTACTCTATTATACCAGACCTGATACTTAACCACTTATCTATAATCAGCCTTACATATCTATCGGTCGAAATTGAAGAATCTAAAGCGGCAAGTTGCGATATAATTGATAGCAATAATTAATATCTATCTGGAGGACTGTTATTGTGAAATTTTTCACGAAGGCTTCGCTCACAAATTCTGAAACGCAACGAGAGAGGGATAATCGGAAAATCGCTTTTGAGGCTGCTATAGAAGGTATAGTCCTGTTGGAGAATCATAATAAAACCCTTCCGATTATGCCTGGACCGATAGCGCTTTATGGTACAGGTGCTTACTATACGATCAAGGGCGGAACCGGTTCGGGCGAGGTCAATGAGCGCTACAGCACAACTATTGCTGACGGGCTCAAGGCGTCCGGCTACACGATCACCAGTGATGCCTGGCTGGATGATCATAAGCTGTTATACGAACAGAAGCTCAGGGAGTTCAAAAAGGAACTCGCCAGGAAGACGCGTACATTGTCGATTAAGAACATCATGAACGCGATGGGCGAACAATTTATGCCACCTTTTGGACGAGAGATCACTGAGGATGATTACAATATAAGTTCAACAGATACTGCTATCTATGTTATTTCCCGCCAGGCTGGCGAGGGTTTGGACCGGCGCATCGAAAAAGGAGAGAATGAGCCGGCAGCCGAAGAGATCGCGCATATCAGGAAACTGACAGAGCTATATAGCAAAACGATCCTGATTATCAACACGGGCAGCTCACTTGATCTTTCATCACTGGATGATATCAAGGGTATAGGTGCTGTCGTTTATTTCTGCCAGCAGGGAATGGAAGGCGGCAAAGCTCTGGCCGCGATTCTGTCGGGACAAGTGAGTCCCTCCGGCCGCTTAACCGCGACCTGGCCGATGAAATACGAGGATATTCCTGATGCGCTGGAGTACAGCTATCTTAACGGAAAATTGTCAGATGAGTATTATCGCGAAGGGATCTATGTCGGCTATAGATATTTTGATAGCTTCCAGGTTGAGCCCCGTTATTGCTTCGGTCACGGGTTAAGCTATACAGAAACAGATATCAAGCTGGCAAAAGCCGAGCATCAGGACAGCCGTATAACATTGGAGATCGATGTTTCAAATCAAGGCAGCATCAGTTCAAAAGAGGTCGTTCAGGTATATGTTTCCTGTCCCGCGAGCAAGCTGCACCGCGAAGCACAGCAGCTGGCGGCTTATGGCAAGACTTGCGAGATCGCTCCCGGCGGCTCCGAACGTCTGGTCATCAGCTTCGACCTGAAGGATCTGGCAGCCTACGACGAGAGCGAAGCTGCTTTTGTACTCGAGGCAGGCGATTATATTATCAGGCTTGGCCACTCCTCGCGAAGGAATGCGATCGTGGCAGCAATCAAGCTCGATGCATCAGCGGTGGTATCAAGACACGACCATATATTGCCTCTGCAGGATAGTTTCGACGAGCTTAAGCCTATAGATATTTCAAACCGCGAGCAGGAAGACATACCAGAAAATGCAGTTATCTTGCAGCTTGACAGCAGCTTGATCGAGACCGTTGAGCACATTTATGAGAAGCCGCCAATATATCAGGATGATAAAACAGATGCGATCATGAACAAACTGACAGTAAGCGATATGATCGATGTCGTTGTGGGCGCAGGCATGTTCATCGGCAAGAACCGAATTGATATACCCGGATCAGTGGGCAATACGACCTCGAAGCTATATAAAAAGGGCCTCATCAATGTCGCTCTCTGCGACGGCCCGGCAGGACTGCGCCTTGCCCGTGAGGCTGGAGTACTCAAAGCAGGAAATACCAAGCCCTATACTATGCCGCTGTCATTTTTCGAAACCTTCCCCAAGATTGTTAAAAAGCTTATGACAGCCGACAGGAAGAAAACCAAGCCGGTATATCAATATGCGACAGCCTTCCCTGTTGGTACAGCTCTGGCGCAGAGCTGGAACATAAGTCTGCTCGAGCAGGTCGGTCAGGCAGTTGGTCTGGAGATGAAGGAATACGGCGTTACCTATTGGCTGGCACCGGCTCTGAATATTCAGCGCAACCCGCTCTGCGGCCGCAATTTCGAGTATTTCTCAGAGGATCCCATTATCAGCGGCAAGTGCGCAGCTGCCATCGTTCGTGGTGTACAGACTCAACCAGGCCTATATACAACGATCAAGCATTTCCTCTGTAACAATCAAGAGGATAACAGAAACTATGTTTCAAGTAATGTCTACGAGCGAACTTTGCGCGAGATCTACCTCAAGGGCTTTAAGATCGCAGTTGAGGAAGCTGGCACAGCAGCCGTCATGACCAGCTACAATCGTGTGAACGGAGTTTATGCCCCCGAATCATATGATGCCTGTACGAAGGTTCTGCGTAATGAATGGGGCTTCGATGGTGTCGTCATGACTGACTGGATGTCGACAGGCAGAAACAAAGCATCCTCAGCAAAAGCAATAGCAGCCGGCAATGACCTGATCATGGCCGGAATGGGCTTCGACAAAAAGGATATCCGCAAGGCGCTGAAAACAGGCACTCTTGACATCGATGATCTTCGACGCTGCTGTGCCAATGTTGTGCGTTCTATTGTG
>CAZSLR010000099.1:0-4043 GCA_964607635.1 uncultured Oscillospiraceae bacterium | reverse complement strand
TCAGCGCTTGAAGTGGCGGCGCCATTCGCGCTGCCGCTTATTGTTTTTATATCTTCTGATAACATCTCCATGGAAGAAGAGAATGATATTCGCGACTGATATCAGCAGTGCTATGCGCTGCGGCCAGGTCGAGAAAATAAACTGAACCAGAAAATAGGCCGCATTGACATAAGCCAGCCATTTTACTTTGATCGGCAGTATGAAAAACAATCTGACCTCAAACTCGGGATACAAAATAGCAAACGCGAAGAACAGAGACATATTCAAGAAGTGATTTGTCGCGAAACCGGTCAACAGTCCGGCCAGGATCGTTCCAACAATACCAACTATATAAAACAGATTGAACTTGGCATAGCCCCAGGCACTCTCCAATGCTTCGCCTATCATATAATAGAAATACAGCGCGAAAATTATGAAGATCGGGCTGCTGTTTATCGGCAGAAAAATGAAGGTCAACACACGCCAGACCTGTCCGGTCATAATCGCCGGCATGCTGAAAACCAGCAGATTGCTCAGAAGGTTCTGAAAAATAAGATCCAGAACATAAACAGCACCCATTGTTATAACTATATATTTCATCAGACTGGGAACAGCTATTTTGCTGATCCTGCGTGATGCTTTATCGATCCAGTTATCCATACTTCACCATAGCTTTCGACATTTTTTCTTATTTTATCATATTAATGACTACTTATAACGCTTCGCTTGATACATGCTTAAGCTCATACAGTTTATTAAGCGTCCAGGCCACCGCTCCAAGCAGCAGCCAGCCAAATGTAACGAGCAAGCCCCCGATCCAGGCAGACCGTGATCCGTCGAGTGCCAGTCTGAGCCAGCTGCCCGGCAAAGCGGCTGCCAATATCCGCAGCACGACCGCCCATTCAGGCAGCGGATATATTAGTCCCGACATCGCGGCATTGATAAATGTGATCGCCGGCGCCAGAAAAAGCACAGCCGTTGTGCTCTTAAGAAGCGTACCGACAAACAGCGTAATTGCCAGGGCTCCTGCCAGATAAACCAGCATTGCCGGCAAAATCCTGATAACAGTGGCAAAAGACTGGCCATATGAGATTGCGACGACAACCATTGCGGCGAGACAGCCGACAAACGACAACAACAAAGAAACCGACGACGAAACCGCGATAATGCTCCATCTGCCGCTGCCGCTTCTAGCAGCTCTGATCAGCAGTCTCGAATTATGCAGGTCAAACAGCCAGAGCGAGGATATAAGTAAATAGAACAAACAGAAGATAGCATACCAGCTGGCCGCAACGGCAATTGGTCCGGAAATTATCGATCTGTCTCCGTCTTCAGCCGTAATTTGAGGGCTGCTCATACCCGCGGAGATCTCATTCGAGTCAATAAATTCAGAAGCGACCTGCAGCGACGGATTCTCAGCCAGAATCTTTTCATGTGTCTGCTTAAGCAGCTGCAGCTCCTGAGCAGTGAAGCTCATTGATTGGGACTGGAGATAATCTGATGCTTCCAATCTGGCAAATTCCGCCATCCAGAATTCAATTGTTTTATTGATGGCCGGCTCACTCACAGTAATGCCTGCGCCCGAAGCCGGAGAACTGAACAGATCAAGCGTATTTTCGAAGCTGCCCGCCAACAGACTGCTGCTGTAATTGTCCTTAATGATCAGAACCGCTTCTGACCTGCCACGCTTGAGACTAAGCAACGCGTCGTCTTTTGCCATTGTGTTTGTTTTGAGATAGTCTTCCGCGGTCAGATCATCTGCCAACATTTTACCGTACTTACCAGAATCTTCATTGACCAGAGCCAGGATCATTCTGTCGTCATTCACATTTGCTGTAATGCTCACTGCTGCCAGGGCTACGGCAATAGACAGGATCAGAAAGAGCAGAGATCGCAGATCGCGCAAAGCAGCACGCAGACGGGCTTGGAAAAAAGCTGTCATTCTCATCTAAAACCCTCCTCTCCGCCTTGCGCCAACCAGGCCCAGGCAGAAGAACAGAGCTGACAAAACGAACAGCCGCAGCCAGTCGGCAAAAACCGCGTCCTTGACTCGAAACAGCGCTGCGGATATAAGCTGCATTACTGATCTCAGCGGCAGCCAGCGCCCTATCTCAGCAGCTGCTGGAGGCAGCGCGCCTACAGGAAGAAGCGCGCCGCCGGTGACAGCCATAAAAAGTATCAGGTAGAAGCCGATCCAAAGGGCCGGCTGGTCAGATGGCAGCCAGAAGCCAATCGCGGCTGCCAGCGACGAGAAACAGAAAGCAGCTGTTAACATCGCGGCGATAAGAATTAGTACGTTTCCTTCGAAGCTGCCCAGCAAGGTCCCACTATACCTCAGCAGCATAGTTACCGGCAGCAGGGTACTCAATACCAGAACTATAAAAATGGCACCTGCAGCAACACGGATTAGGAAAAAACGAATGTAATTCTCGCCTCTAAGCAATCCCCTGCGTAATACAGGCCCACTGGCATCGGCTGTAGTCATACGAATAAGCGGCAGCATCGATAGGGCCGCGAAGATAGCGTAGATCGCACCCATATAATATTCGATCGGCAGAAAATTACTGAGCGCGGAGGCCGCACCCACCTCTCCGACGATCGCTCTCCGGTTCATAAAACGATAGACAGACTTCATAAACGCGTCATCATAGTACGACCCGGAAGATATCTCTTTTTCAATCAAAGCTTGCTCGGCCGCGGCCAGCATATTCTGTCCCTGGCTGACTACCGACAGCGAGCTTGAGAGTGTCATCTCAACAATTGAAAGCTCCAAGGCATTGATTTCGCGGCTGACCAGACGTACGACCCCGGGCCTGCCCTCCTCTATACCACTGTAGAGGCCTGCCGGTACATGAATTATCACAGAAACCTTGCCATCCTCGAGCAGCCTGACAGCCTCGGAATAATCATCGGTGTCTCTGGCTCTGACCACATCCTTGAGCGCCTGTGAGTTTACGTATTGAGATATAAACACTGCCGTCTCTGGAGAATCCTGATCCTCATTACAAATCGCGATGCTGAATTTGGCATCTCCGGAAACCGCCAGCATGGGAACGAATATAAGGGAAAACAGCAGCAATACAACGACCGGTGCCAGGATGCATGAAACCAGAAGCATTTTGTCTGAAAAAATCCGCTTAAGATCGTATTTAAGCCTCATTTTCTGCTCCGATCAGTATCCTGCGCAGAGTCTGATCAGCGGACGATCCCAGGCGCACGAAATCATTGCTTGACGCATTATAGACGGTATCACCTTCTCTAAGGATCATAACCTGATCGAGCAGCTCCAGCGGCCGGCCGGCACTGTGGTCACTAAGAACTACACAGGCACCACGCTCTTTGTGACGCATGAGTATTCGCATAGTGATATCAACACTGTCAATATCCATACCGGCAAAAGGCTCGTCCAGTACAAGTATATCCGGATCGCCAAGAAGCGCTACCGCAAGATTGACTCTGCGCTTCTGACCGCCAGAAAGCTCACGAATCTTCTTACGGGCATATTTGGTGAGCATTAGCTCATCCATTATTTTGTTTGCCGCCTCCTCTGACTCTCTTTTGTCACCTGATGACCAGACGATCAAATTTTCCTTGACTGTTAGTTCCTCAAAAAGCGCTATATCCTGAGGAGCATAGCCAATACGTCTGCGTAATTTACGCGGATCCGACAGAGCGTTTTGGCCGTCGATCAATAAACTGCCGCTATCCGGTCTTGCAGCCAGTGCGAGAATATCGAGCAGTGTAGATTTCCCTGAGCCATTGGCCCCAAAAACGCAAAGAGCGGAGCCCTGCTCAAGCAGAAGCTCCGCATCCTTAAGAACGGTTTTGCGTTTGTAAGCCTTTGTTATTCCTTTTGCAGATAACAATACTTGCTGTGGCATTTCGTCATAACCTGTCCCCATAATGCTCGAGAACATAGTCAAGATCCTTGTCTCCTCTGCCGGAGCAGTTGACCAGGATCGAGCCTGAACCCATTTCAGCAGCCAGTTTCATAGCATAAGCAACAGCATGTGCGCTCTCTAGCGCACATGCTGTTGCTTATGCTATGAAACTGGCTGCTGAAA
>CAZSLR010000098.1:0-7565 GCA_964607635.1 uncultured Oscillospiraceae bacterium | reverse complement strand
GAGATTGGCTGAGATAGAAGTAAGCTCCTGCGTTGATGCTTTTAGACCCTGTACGTCACTGGCAAAAGCCATCTGCTGCTGGTTCAGTTCAGTGGCTGCCTCTAGCATACGGGTTTGCGCTTCGACGCTCTGCTTTTGCTGGTTTTCAAGACTGCTCTGAACCTGATCGGCGTACTCATGAGCGATCTTCAGAACATCAGCTGCTTCGCTAAGTCGCTCGGCAACAGGGGAGATATGCAGATTGAGAGCTTCAGTGATAGAAGATGAAGTCTGATCGAGCATTTCGGTGACGCCTTGGCTCTGGCGCTCAGCCAGCAGTTCGAGTGTGCTTTGCTCTGTTTCTCTAAGCTGAAGCAGAGCTGTTTGCCAAGCGCTGTTTTGCTGCTCAAGCAGTGCAGAATGTGTAGCGGTGATCTCTTGAATTGAGTTTTGCAGCAGATCGGTACTGCTGGCATAAACCTGCTGTTGTCTCTCGTCAAGTTGATCCCAGGCTTGCTGTTGCGACTGCTTAAGCTGATGCATAGAATTGCTGTGCTCAAGTTTAAGCTCCTCGAGTGCTCTGATATTTTCGCCCTGAACCTGTGTATGGTGCGCAGATAGCTGATCTGTCATATTGGTCAGGAGTAATTCCTGTTTGCTCATCAGGTCCTGATAGAGCTTGTTAAGCTCTTGCTCATTGGTATCAACCTGCTGCTGCAGCTGGCTGTGTATCGTTTCAAGCTGCTTATTCATTGTGTCGGCAAGTAAAGTCATCTGCTCATAGCTGGCCGCGACCGGACCGGAGACTGTTCTCTCCATAACATAGCGCACTGAGGCTGTGATTGCATCAGTGAGATCCTGCGATGAGAAATAGCTGATCTGTTCAGTTAACTGAGCTACTGATTCGCTCATGTTGCGGTCATAGTTGAGAAAACCATTTATAAGTGTGGCTGTTTCATGCTCTGCCGAATAAACTGGGAATTTGCGTTTGAGCTGCAGCATTAGCTCCTGCCAGTTACGACGAGTATTGATCTGAACAGTCGAGATGGCTTTTGCCAGGATAAGAGATAAGAGAAGGCCAATAAGAATAGGCAGAGCTATGAATATACGCAGGAGCTTGAGGTCGGCGAGGAGGGTGGGGTCGTAGAGCCAGAAGGCTGTGGCGAGTAGGGCTGTGATGACGGTGCCGGCGATTGCCAGAAGACCGGCGGGTGCCGAGCGTTCAACCTGTGACCAGCCCGGGCAGTTGAGATGCTCGATTTGGATGCGCTCTGATGGCTCGGGCAGCCATTTGCCTTCGTAGAGATCGCGGCTGTCCTCGATCAGGAGCTCGACGCGTGGACGCAGGCAGGTATCCTCTGTGGCTATGAGAATTTTTCTCAGCTCCTGGACGTGGGTGATTGAATTGCCTTTTAGATTCGCCAGCTTGCGCAGACGCTCGCGCAGCTGTCTTTGCCATTCCAGTCCGGGTCCGATGTGCCTGAAATAAAAGAATGCCGCTGCCACCGGTAGAATCAGTGACAGCAGTATCATAATTACGGGTATAGCGATTCCGAGCTGTTCAGTTAGTGATTGCCACATCCAGGTTGTCCTCCGTTGTTGTTAGTGGGGTGGGGGAGTTAGTTGATTAATCCCTTGATATAGAATATGTGAGTGCCCTCAGTTTCTCCGCTTGGAAAAACTACCACTCGCTTTGCAGCATCAGGATTGATTTCAACATTTGGCATGTAAATTGTAGTTGACCAATCATTTATTACTTCACCACTTTTACTGACTTCAACTACAACTTCTAGTAGAGGCGCATCATTCGCACCTGGTTTTCTGAAAGTAATATCAGCATTCCAGACATTTGATTTGCCTTCTTCACCAGTTACGATTCCGATAGCTGGTGTGCTTGCAGCAACTGAATGTCCTGATGAGCCTTGTGTAACACTTTGTCGCATGAGTTGGCTGTTCCCATCTGATGTCAATATAGCTGAGACATCAGATGTACCAATAGCAGTAGTAGATGTCTTAGAAGTTGAGTATACTTCAATTTCTTTTGCATCTAACAACTCGTTACGGATATAATCAATATTTATCATTGCTATGTTTTTAGCAGTTGCATTGTCGCTTACAGCTCTATAATAACGAACAATATAGCCAGCCAGGCCAACCGTAGCAATACCAATGATGGCCATCATAGCCATTGCTATGACAAGCTCAATTAGGGTTACTCCATGTTTGGACTTGTTAATAGTTGATGTATTATTGTTCATTATTTCCTCTTGTTCAGCTTAGTTGTTGACAAAAGCACTGTATTTTTGCGAGCCAACTTCTTGTTCTATTATCATTCCATCAATAACCAAATCAAAATTATTGATGCCGTCTGTATACGTTATTTCTATTTCAGATGATTTGTCGGGATCAATAGTTAAAGTTCCAGTGTACTTCTCAGCAATTCCACCTGAAGAAATAAAACTGTCACCTGAGCGGTTGCTGGCATTATTAGCCATATTGTATGCAAAAAGCATTAGCGACACAAAAAGTAGAGAAATGATAGTGAGCAATCCCATTGCTAATATCATCTCCATAATGCTGAATCCAGATTTGTTTTTTAGCTTAAATAAATTTCGCATTTTATACCTTCTGCTATCTGCGTATTAGGGTGCTGTAACACCTGCGTAGTTCCATGTAGTGGTTGTGGTTCCACCTCCACTGCCGCCACCTGAACCATCGGCACTAGATGGGTATTTGATTTTACCATTGCCACCTGCATTAAAAGTGACATCAGCTGCAAATACTGAACCGTATAGCTTGTGATAATTCAAATAATCTTGATTTTGGAAATTAACTTCGCCACTAGCCTTTCCGTTATTACCTTGATTCAAAACATATACATAGGCGTATAGGCTTGTCTTAACTGTTATTTTAATATTAGCTTTATCGGAAATTAAATAGTTGTTAAGTGTTTCAGGTGAAGGATTATCAGTAATAATTGCTCCTGTATTAAGCTCAAGATTTTGATTAACAAAAAACCTGATTTTCCCATTGCCACTTGTGATTATATCGTAATTTAGTGTACTGCCTTCGAGCAAAATATCATAATACTCAGAACCCTGTGATTGATCTATATTTAAATGCAGGTCACTTGTCATTTTATTAAGTGTAATAGTTCTGTCATAATGGTCTGGATATTGAGCCCAATCAGGCGCTAAATCAATTTGCTTTTCATCATATGATTCGTATAAGGAATCAATCATTTCAAGATAATGATTAAGTCGAACAGAATCTGGATTTGTAGTGCTATCTGTATTAATATTTGTTTTTGTTGTTCCAGATACTAAACTGCTGCTACCTTTTTTTATTTCTCCGCTGATATATAAATCACCATTGATTCTTCCGTTACCCTCAAGTTCAATATCTCCCCTAACATATACATCACCATTAACAACCGTTTTGAGAGTTAGTGTTGTATCTTCAGCACCTTTGTTCTTGATAGGACCACTAGCAACAATACCAATATTTCTACTAGGATTATCATAGTCTGCTGAACCATTAATAGTGCCTAAATCAAATGTAGATTTCCCATTACTAGGTGAATTAACAAATACGCTTCCATTTATGGTAGCTTTCACTGTTACAGCTGAACTATCATGAATGTATAAATCGCCTTCGATAATACCATTGTACGCACCTGTTATGTTCTTCGATGAACGGAGAAATGCAGTTGCATTTGTTAATACAGGATTGCCAACCGTAGTGGTTGTCTTATTCATTACAAAAGAGTAAGTATCAACAGCAGAAGCAGTTGTAGCGGTAACAGTAAACTTAGTTGTATTAGGATCTAAATCTAAGACATCCAAGTCGTATGTTGCTCCATCTAAAAAACCAGCACTAAGTGCAGTATTGTTCTTAAGATTAGTAATAAGAACTTCAGGATCACTCGCACCCGTTATTTCATCTTTTATAGCCAAAGCAACAGAACGGGCTGCAATGTAGGCTTGTTCTTGTTTGGTTTCACGAATTGAATTATGACTCGAAGACGCAGCAATTACACCCGCCCCAGTACCAAGTACTAGAAGCATCGCGAACATCAGTACGATCATAATTAATGCGCTGCCACGCTTGCTGGCTAAGTTTATTCTCCAATTCATCTTATTCATATCTCATCGCCTCGTTTTCTCTATATAGGCTGTATTTATTACTTGCTAATAATGACATGCTTTGTCAAACATATTATAGCACAGCAATATCGCCATGCGATAGTGCTTCGTTACACTTTTGACATGGATGAATCAGACTTTTTTCAGGTAGTCACGTTCGCTATTTATGTTCATTGATTATTACTCAATATATATTGCTCGATTTGCGACTTTTGCCGGTGTTTCAGGCAGTTACGACATTCTGCTTCCGGCGATACTGGTAAACACCTCTACCAGTTTTGGATCGAATTGGCTGCCGCGTTTATCGCTTATTTCTTGTATGGCTGTTTCGGGCGGCAGGGCGCGGCGGTAGGGGCGGTCGTTGGTCATGGCGTCGTAGGTGTCGACGATGCTGAGGATGCGGCATTCGAGTGGGATGTCGTCCTGGGCGATGCCGAGTGGATAGCCGTGGCCGTCCCAGCGTTCGTGATGACGCAGGATCAGTGGAGCGATCGCTTCGAGTTCGGCTGATTCACGGGCGATGCGTTCGCCGATATTGGTGTGGGTGCGCATTATTTTCCATTCCTCATCTGTGAGAGGACCTTCTTTTTTCAAGATGCTGTCGGGGATGCCGACTTTGCCAATGTCGTGGAATTTTGTCAGTAGGCGCAGTCTGTCGAGGGCAGATTGGGTCATACCGAGCTTGCTGCCCATTTCGATGGCGAGGGCTTCCATACGATCTGCGTGTCCCTCGGTTATGTAATCCTTCGCTTCCAGTGCTAGCTTCAAGGCTTTTACCAGGTTATTACGGGCGCTGCCATCCTTGAGCAGCTTGTTCTGATACATATTGTTATCTGCTTCCTGGAAGAGCAGGGCTGTGTTGGCTGGTAGCTGCTCACGATGGGCATAGCCCCAGGAGAGGGTGAGCGGGTATTTTTCACGATTCTGTTTTCTCAGCTTCTTGAGGCGGCTGCCGAGTCTTAGCAGAAGCTGCTCGATGATCTCAGCCGGGCGGTTTTTGATCAGGATGCCGAATTCGTCGCCGCCGACGCGGGCGAGCAGTCCAGTTTCGGAGAATACTTCATCGAGCAGTTCGGCGATGGCGACGAGCATACTGTCGCCGGCCTGGTGGCCGAGCGTGTCATTTACCAGCTTGAGGCCGTCTATGTCGATCAGTGTTAGTGTGAGTGAATGCTGATATTCGTTGTTGGCTGAGTTGAGTTCATTTTCGAAGATCCTGCGGTTGAAGAGTCCGGTGAGCGGGTCGCGCTCGGCCATGCGTCGAAGCTCGTTTTCAAGTCTGATTCTCTCAGACATGTCGCGGATTATGATCAGGATCTCATTTAGTTCAGATAGATGGAGTCTAGCCTCAAGATAGAGAATAGAGTTTTGCCATTCGAGCTTAAGATCGACTGTGATCAGGGTTTTTGTCGCGAGTAGCTCGCGGATAGAGGTTCGGAGCTTGGCCAGGAGCTCAGTGTTGCGCATGATGGCCATGACCAGCGGATTGCCGCCGCTGCCTGGCATCGATAGAGGGGATATGTGGCCTTCGAGATCGCTGACGAGCAGGATATCCGGTATGGTTGTAATAAGCGCGCGATTGCGGGCGTTGATGCGCTCAAGATCGAGGAGCTTATCCTGCAGCTCAGGGTAATAGTTCTTGCGAATAGAATCCTCGCCGAGACCGATTATGGCCTCGCGCGTTGGCATCGTATTATTTGCGAGTGTTTGAGTGCTTGTCTGGTTTTTGTTTCTAGGATTTCTGTGTGGTGAAGATCCGTCCATAGATTTCTTTCACCTCCTGTGTGCTGAGCTGTTTGGGATTTGTCACTATGCAGGGATCGGAAACAGCGTTTGCGGTAAGCTGGTCCATCAGCTTATCTGATATATCGTCGATTTCGATATAAGGTTTAATGCCGGCGCGGCCACGCAGCTCTCTTATGCGTTCGAGCAGACTATCACGGTCGGGGCTGGCTCCGAGTGCTTCAGCTATCCTATTGTAACGGGCCGGAGCTGTTTCGTAGTTCAGAGCGATCACATGCTCGAGGAGTATGCTGTTGCACTGGCCATGCGGCAGATCGAGCAGCCCGCCGAGGCTGTGAGCTAGGGCGTGAACGGCTCCGAGGCTGGCGTTTGAGAAGGCCAGTCCGGCCTGAAGCGAGGCCTGGAGCATATTGAACATGGTATCCAGTGTGCGCTCCGGCTTGACGGCGTCGAGCAGATTCTCGCTTACCAGCTTAATGGCCTCGAGCGCATGGACATCAGTAAGCGCCGACTGCGCGTTTGAGACATAGGCCTCGATCGCGTGTGTCAGAGCGTCCATACCGGTGCAGGCGGTCAGATACATATCCATAGTCATCAGCGGTACCGGATCGATCAGGGCCAAATCGGGTACTACCTTCTTGCTGATGATCGCCTTTTTGACCTGTGAAAGCGTATCGCAAATGATAGCGAATTGCGAGACATCGGCAGAAGTGCCGGCGGTAGAGGGAATACAGATAAGAGGCGGACCGGGCAGCTTGATCTGATCGACACCCTCGTAATCGAGAATGTTGCCGCCATTTGAAGCTACAATGCCGATGCCTTTTGCACAGTCCATAGGGCTGCCGCCGCCGATGGCGATGATGACATCACATTTCTGAGCTATGAAGAGGTCCGCTCCGAGCATTGTTTCATAGTCGCGCGGATTGGGTGAGATATCGCTGAAAATAAAATGATCCTCGGTACAGCTGCTGATCTGTTCAAGTATTTCCTGAAACCAGGGCAGGTCGAGCAGATTCTCATCTGTGACGATCATTGGTCGTCTGGCAGTGAAATGCTGTAAATAACGGCATAACAATAGTCTTGCGTCTTTGCCTATGATTATTTCGGGTGCGACATATTTTCTTAGCTCGAGTGTTTGTTCAATGTTCGCGTTTGGCTGAGCGACCTGATCGGTGCTGTGTTCGCTTGTTTTTGACATGCAAGCCTCCTGCTTTATCGATACCGACGAAATATGCTTAGCTGCAAGCTGTCGGCTTTTGCCAGGATGTTGCTTCGCGCCGGTGTGTTATTTTTGTTTGAGTGTTAAGCTTATTGTAGCGATTAATTATGCTTATGTTAAGTGATATAATAACTAATATTGAATTTCGACTATATTGTTACGCTGGCAAAAGTCGAGTATTTTTAAGTTTATGGTGTGTTAAGACGATATTACATAAAGGTGGCTGATTCTGTCAGCCTATGCGAAATGATTCGGGAGGTAGCATATGTCTGAAGAATTATTGAACGACGGCCCTAAGCTGGAGGGTGAGATAACTAAGCGGCCCTTGCAGTTTTTCTGGCTGGTTGACTGCTCTGGCTCGATGCGCGGCAAGAAGATCGCGACGCTGAATCAGGCGATCAGGGAGGCTGTGCCTGAGATTGCGCGGGCGCTTGAGGCACATCCTGAGGTTCAGGTAATGATGAGGGCGATTGCTTTTT
>CAZSLR010000097.1:0-7588 GCA_964607635.1 uncultured Oscillospiraceae bacterium | reverse complement strand
TAATTTAAGATTGGACTGGCAGACGGTTTCTAAACGGGTTTGGCAGAAAATCAATGTGGGCCAGCGACTCGAGGGCAATCTGCGGAAGGCTGAGCTGCTTACGCTCTATAAGGGTACAGCAAGATTTGTCGGTCGGCAGATCGTCGAGATTGAGGATGCTGATAGTGATGAGATTTACCAGGTATCGGCTGATAAAATTGTAATTGCGTCAGGGGCCAGATCAGCTGTTCCACCCATTAAGGGCCTTGAAAAGACCGGCTACCTCACAGCAGAGAGTTTCTTCGGCGCTAAGTATCCAGACAAACAATATAATGACCTTGTGATAATCGGAGGCGGTGCGATTGGATTGGAGTTCGCACATATTTTCTCTGCTTTTGGGACCAAGGTTACTCTGATCGAGATGCAGGACAGGATCGCATATCAGGAGGAACCGGAAATCAGCGACAAATTGCAGCAGCAGTTTGAGCATTATGGAATCAAGGTCCTAACAAGTACAAAAGCGGTATCTGTTGATTCGGCTGACGGGCGTAAAATCGTTACTTCGGAAACAGTAGATGGCATTCAGATCGAGGTTCTTTGCGATGAGGTTTTAATTGCTTCTGGTGTACGCTCAAATAGTGATCTGCTGCATCTTGAGCATACTGATATTGAGACCGATGAACGTGGCTGGATCAAAACTAATGAGTACCTGGAGACTAGTCAGGATAATGTCTGGGCTGTCGGCGACATTAATGGTAAGTATCAATTCAGGCACAAAGCAAATTATGAGGTAGAGGTTCTTGTGCACAATCTGTTTTCGAATAAGCAACGGCGTAAGGCTTCTTATGCTTCAGTTCCGTGGGCCATATTCACACACCCTCAGATTGCACATGTAGGTATGACCGAACAGCAAGCTATTGCTGCCGGACATAAAATACTAGTTGGTAGGAATCCTTATTCCGCGACTGCAAATGGTTATGCGCTAGGCTATGAGCCGGGAGATCAGGATGATGGATTTGTTAAGCTGATCACTGATGCAAGCTATAAAATTCTTGGTGTCCATATTATTGGTCCGCAGGCAGCGATATTGATTCAGCCTTATGTATATCTTATGAACGCAGGTGCCTCCTGCAGCAGGCAGGAGACTGAAATGCCAAATGGTCAGCTGGTTGACGGTCAGCTGTTTGATAATGTCGCAAGATTGCGGCCAGGGCTTTGTTTAGACGCTGGCAGCACAGCAGCGATCGATCAGGCTATGATCATACACCCTGCACTAAGTGAGGTGGCCGGTTGGGTCACAGGTGAGCTTGAAGAAGCTGAAGGAGGAAATTAATGAACTACAGAATGTTAGGGAAAACCGGTTATGAAATTTCAGAGGTATCGCTAGGTACCTGGCAGTTAGGCAATGGCTGGAGCGGAAATTTTGATGATGCATCGGCAGAGAAGACTCTGGAAACCGCCATGGAATTAGGTGTAAATTTTCTGGATACTGCTGATGGCTACAGTGATGGATTAAGCGAGAAAAAAGTTGGTGAGTTCGTTCGTAAACATAGAGATAAGCTCTATATGGCTACCAAGTGTGGTCGTCGACTTAATCCTCATGTAGCTTCCGGTTACAATCGTGAGAATATCACGCGTTTTGTTGAAGATAGTCTGCGCAACACAGGCCTGGATTCGTTGGATCTGCTGCAGCTGCACTGTCCGCCGACTGATGTCTACTATAAGCCTGAGGTTTTCGAAGCGCTGGCAGATCTTAAGCAGCAGGGTAAGCTGAGAAATTACGGCGTGAGTGTTGAGCGAGTTGAGGAAGCCCTCAAGGCTATTGAATATGAGGGAGTCGCGACTGTTCAGATCATTTTCAACATGTTCCGTCAAAGACCGGCCGAGCTGTTTTTTGAACAGGCGAAGAAGAAAAACATAGGTGTTATCGTCAGGGTTCCCCTGGCAAGTGGTATGTTAAGTGGGAAAATCAGTAAGAGTACCAGCTTCAGTGAAAATGACCATCGATCATTTAACCGCGATGGTGCCGCCTTTGATAAGGGTGAAACATTCTCTGGTGTGCCTTTTGATATTGGCTTGGCGGCAGTTGATGAGCTGAAAGCCGTGTTTGGCAATCAAGATTATTCTCTGGCCCAGTTCGCGCTTCGCTGGATCCTGATGTTTGATGCTGTCAGTTGTGTTATTCCTGGAGCCAGCAGAAGAGAACAGGCAGAGAGCAATGCCGCTGTGTCGACAATGCCCCCTCTGACTCCTGAGCAGATGGCTAGTGTTAAGAGCATTTATGATAAATATATTAAGCCTCAGGTTCACCAGCTCTGGTAAGAACAAATTTATTTATGGCTTGAGCTATGCCGGATTCCTCGTTGCTGCCTGTTATTTTATCAGCAGCAGCGTGGACATCCGGTTTTGCGTTTCCCATGGCTATTCCAAGACCAGCGTAAGTAAGCATGTCCAGATCATTACCAGAGTCTCCAATGCATATAATATCTTCCCGCTCGACGCTGAGCCAGTTCGCGATGGTTTTTACAGCGTTGCCTTTTGTTGCTGATGGGTGCAGAAATTCGAGAAGAATATCGGCTGATCTGACAACAGCATAATTCTGTCTGATTTTTTCAGGGACGGCTTGCATAGCTGCCTCTATTGCCGGCGGACTGCCAAAAGCCATGATCTTAAGCAGCTGTACAGATTCTTCCATCTTTGAAAAATCTACGAGTTTAACCTCAATTCCATTAGCCCTTTTTTCCCACTCAGTATATTCGTGAAGGCGCTCGCTTAAGCAGTAAGTTGTATCGAAGCTATAATGCTCAAGTCCTTGTTCACTCAGGAAAGTATCTATAAATCTGTGGTCACTAACACTTATAGTCTTAAGATCCTTTATTTCAAGATCAGGTAAGCTTAAAATGGTGGCGCCGTTATTGCTTATCAGGAAATCGCCCTCCTGAAATCCAATGTCCGCGAGATATTTGTCAGCACCTACTGTTGGCCTTCCTGTTGCGATCATAACGCGAACGCCAGATTTTCTGGCCAGATGGATCGCCTCTATGTCATATTGTGATACAGTTTTATCATCTCTAAGTAATGTGCCGTCTAGATCTACGAACATAAGCTTATACATATTTTAAATTCCTCGATTCGAAGCTGTGATTTTTTAAATACAACGAATATCATAGCATAAGAGTAACACAATGGCGGATTTGATCAGAGCGATCAAATATCTTGCTATCTGGTCGGTATCATGATAGAATCATCCGGTTATATATGCAAACTTAAAAAATAAGGTAAGGTGTAATTTGAGTAATTTGTTATTTAGTGAACTTTCATTATCTTCTGATGTGCTGCGAGCAATAGAAGATATGGGCTTCGAAAAAGCCACACCAATACAGTCAGAAGCTATCCCGCCTCTGCTGGAGGGCAAGGATCTTCTGGGACAGGCCCAAACAGGAACAGGTAAAACATGCGCGTTTGGAATTCCAATTGTTGAGCGTGTCGATCCATCTGACGCAAGTATACAATACTTGATTTTGTCTCCGACCAGAGAGCTTGCTATGCAGATCACAGATGAGCTGCATGAGCTTGTTAAGTACAAAGAAAGTGTTAGAGTGCTGGCAGTATACGGTGGACAACCTATCGAGCATCAGATTCTGGCTCTCAAGAAGAGGCCGCAGATCATAGTCGGTACTCCTGGCAGAGTTCTAGATCATATCCGCAGAAAAACGCTCAAGCTTGGCAGTCTCAAGGGCTTGATTCTTGATGAGGCTGATGAGATGCTGAATATGGGTTTTAAGGAGGATATCGATCTGGTCCTCGAATCTACGCCCGCGGACATTCAGCGTGTTTGTTTTTCAGCAACGATGCCCAAGGGCATTTTAAGCATTACTCAAACATACCTATCTAACGCAGTTCATATTCAGATAGAGCCTCAGCAGAGGACTGTTCTTAATATTGATCAGTTCTATATCGAGGTCATGGAAAATCAGAAGCAGGAGGTCTTGATCAGACTTGTTGAAGCACAGCAGACCAAGCTGGGCCTTATTTTCTGCAATACGAAGCGTAAGGTTGATGAGCTTTATGCCGCTCTTCAGAACCGGGGCTTGCCTGCTGAAGCACTGCATGGTGATATGAAGCAGCTGATGAGAACCAGGGTTATGAATCGATTCAAAGCAGGAGAGATACGCTTCCTGGTTGCTACAGATGTGGCTGCACGCGGCATCGATGTCGATGATATTGACCTTGTTGTTAATTTCGACCTGCCACAGGATGAGGAATACTATGTTCATAGAATCGGTCGAACCGGTCGTGCTGGCAAAGACGGTACAGCTATCACTCTGGTTGTTGGACATGAGCTTGTACACCTTCGAAATTATGCCCACAGAACTCAAGCAAAGATCGGTCCGATGGATATCCCAAGTGTTCAGGATCTGATCAATGTCAGAACCTCCGAGCTGCTGACCAGGTCAGCTAAAATCAGTTCTCGCAAACCACATGTTCTCGAGCCTTATACCGAGTTGATCAGAGAGTTTCTACTTGATAATCCTGACCTTGAGCTGGAAGATCTTACTGCAGCGTTGCTCCGGGGTGCCATGGGAGACAGTGTGCTTCAGGCCAAGGATATCAAGCCTGTAACCCCTTACGATATTCTTCGCAAGAGCGTTGAAGCTAACAGAAAATCTGGCGGTGATTATCGACCTTATGGCTCAAGACCTGCTGGCCACGGCCGTAGGACACCATACAGAGGCAATACTGGTCATGGCTCTGAAAGATCAGAGAGACCAGATTCCAGAAGAGGCGGTTATCGTCCCAGAGGCGAACGACCAGCACAACCTGGTGGTAACGCACGTGGGAACCGGCAGCACAAGCCTGGCAGAAGACCAAACGATTAATAGATACCAGCCTGATGAATAAACCTAGCCAATACAAAAGCCATCTCCTTGGAGATGGCTTTTGCGACGATATAAGTTAGTTTATAAGTTGATCAATTTGAGTTATTGCGTACGAAGGTTATGTTGTCCGGCCGCAGGTCATGAGCTTCCTTGCTGATGGCGGCATGTCCAATAGCTATTGATATGATGAGCTCACAGTCAGCCGGAATGCGGGCAAGCTCTTTGCATTTTCTTGCCTTGCTACCGGAAAATGCTGCTTTTGCCATCCCGATTATACACGAGCCCAGCCCCATTCCCTGTGCTGCCAATGCCAGCGTTTGAACTGCAATGCCAGCGTTAACATCTGAATAACTATTACCAGCTGGAGCAGAAATTGTGATTACCAGTGGTGCTCCATAAAACACACTTGTATGCCTGCCTCTGATACGTTCCAAGGCCTCTTGATTCTTCTCTTGTTCAAAAGTCTTGATAACCGCCTGACTTATTTCTTCGATGATATTGGTGTCTAGTATAAATGAGTATTTCAGCTCCTGCAGATTCATAGCTGTAGGAACTGCCAGAACAGCTTGTCTGAGCAGCTCTATCTCATCTTGCGTTAGTTCTTTATTTTCAAAAGCTCGAATACTTCTTCTCTCATCTATAGCACGTAAAATAGCGTTTGTGAACATTGGTCTTTCCCTCCTGATCAGCAGTTGCTTCTTTCAATTGTTCCAAGAGAAGAAGGCGCCAGCATCAGTTTATCAATAAATGCTTTCAGCTCATCAATACGCTCTGGACTCAGAGAATATCTGGTCCATGCACCTTTTCTTACAGACACAACAAGACCGCTTTCGCTTAGTATTTTCATATGATAGGATAGAGTCGGTTGTGTTATATTGAACGCTGTAAGCAGCTCGCAAGCACAGTACTCACCGTCAGACAAGAGATCAATGATCTTGAGTCTTGTCTCATCAGAAAGGGCCTTGAATAGAGGCACGTAATTCTCGTGTATCAGCATATGTTAACTCCTAAAAATGAGCATTTGCTCTTTTTGATGGTCACTAGATAGTATACAATGCAGATCGTCAGTGGTCAATTTGCAAACAAATGTTTGTTATTGTAAAATCGTTATATGTACTCCTCATTATACGAAAGCGTGGGCAAATTGGATGAATAAATTGAAAATTCTCTATGGGGAACACAAGCAGGCCTTGCTTGACAGCTGCCTGAATCAAATATCTGAACACACAGATCTCTGGCCTGATCGTAGAGCGTTTTTAATTGTTCCGGAAACAGCAAAAGCAGACACCGAGAGAAGGTTTTTTTCTCAAAATAACAATCGGGGCTTACTGATGGCTGAGGTGCTTTCATTTCGCCGTTTCGCTTATAGACTATTTTCCGAGGCTGGAGGATTGGCTATTGATCATATCAGTCCAACAGGCAGAATCATGCTGATACAGAGTCTGCTTCGTGAGAATAAAAACAGCTTCAAAAGGTTCGGGCGTTTTGCTGAAAGACCTGGTTATGCCGCTGGGATAGATTCAGTTTTAGGAGATTTCCGCAGATACGGAATTGCTGCTGAAGATTTGGCAAAAGCCTCTGAAGCGACAGAAGACCCGCTTCTTAGTGATAAGCTTTCAGACTTCTCTCTACTAAGTCGCAGCTTCGACAACAGGCTTGCCAAGCTTGAGCTTGATGATCATTCGCTTGATTTAGACAGGCTGTGCGAGCTTATTCGCCAGTTACCGCCAAGATTGAAGTTTTTGAGAAGCAGCTCGATTTGGATCTATGGCTTTGGCGAGAGTCGTGACTTCACAGCTCAAGAGCACCAGCTGATCGATGAGCTTATGAATTGCGCTGAACAGGTAACAATAACTGTGTGTGCAGATACTGTGCCTGGCGATGACATTCTGGCAAAAGCCGGGCCGGCAGTGTTTATGCATGGCAGGCAAACGTCCTGCCGTTTGGCAAGCAAAGCGTCAGTGGAAGTAGAAAAAGTAAGTTCAGCGAGAAGCGCTCCTTTTGAAGCAGTGGCTAATTGGCTTGGACATGAGATCAGACCAAAACCGCAGGTTATTGGGGACGCGATCAGGCTGATAAGAGCAGAGGACAAGAAGCAGGAGTTATATTTTACGGCCGGTGAAATAAGGCGGCTTATTACCGAAGAGAATTACCGCTATCAAGATATCGCGGTAGCTGTTTGTGATCTGCCTGCCTGGCAGTTCACACTTCAGACTGTTTTTCGTGAATTTGGACTGGATAGTTTCATAGACGAGCAAATGCCGCTAAATGGCACTGCTCTTATGAGGTATGTCAGTAGTCTTCTGCAGTTGGGACGAGGCGGTGATCGTTTTGAGAATCTGATGGCTCTTCTCAGAACTGGTTTAACTGATGCTCCGATGCAGAACATAGATCAATTTGAAAACTACTGTCTGGCTCTCGGTTTATCTGACAGAGGACGTTATCGTGACGATCGCTTCTATACAGACAGATATCCCGGACAAAAAGAGGCGCTTGAATTCAAAAGATCCTTCGTTGATCCTCTGCTTGAATTTGCCCGTTCAATATCAGCTTCAGCCTCTGTAGATAATAGAGTAAATATTCTGATCAGATATTTAACTGAGCAATCAAATGTGTTTATAAATACTGAAACACTGGCTGCCAAATGGGATAATGCCAGTGAAAATCATGCCGCAGCTTCACTTGTACAGGCTTGGAACACCTTGCTCGATCTTTTAACGGAAATGTCG
>CAZSLR010000096.1:0-7774 GCA_964607635.1 uncultured Oscillospiraceae bacterium | reverse complement strand
ACTAGTATCCTTTTTACGTAAAAATGGCCGGCGGGGACGCCGTATAGCTGTTGTCGGTGAAAACAGCTATCAATGGATCATTGCCTATCTTGCAGCAGTTTGTGGTGCAGGGATCGTTATTCCGCTGGACCGTATGCTGCCGCCCGAGGAGATTCGTCAGCTGCTGATCAGATCAGAGGCTGATACGGTCTTTTACGATTCAGCCTTTTTGAGCTTGTTCACAGCTGATGATCCTGAACTGCCGGTTGATCGCATCTGTATGCGTAGCGGCAGACTTAAGGAGCAGGATAGACTCCAGCTTCTATCCTTGACAGCCGGGAGTGCAGATTCTGGGGTTGACTTACCTGACATAGGAGTTGAGGCTCGCCACTTTTTGATGGAGCAGCTGCTTGAGGCTCCGCCTGAGCTGGATCGGCTGCCGGAAAACGAGATCGATCCTGATGTGCTATGATGGCGTTGCTGTTCACTTCAGGTACAACCAGTATGTCTAAGGGTGTTATGCTCAGTCATACTAATGTTTGTGCGGATGTTCAAGGAATTACCGGCATGGTCGAATTGAACCCTGGTCTGCGCATGCTGTCAATATTACCGCTTCATCATACCTTTGAAAACACGTGTGGACTGCTTGTGGCTCTTTATATTGGTGCATGTATACATGTTTGTGATGGGCTTCGTTATATTCAGAAGAATATGCAGGAATACGCGATCGAGATGATAATCGGCGTTCCTGCTGTTTTTGAGAATTTCTATCAGAAGGTCATGGACAAGCTGCAAAAAACAGGTAAAGATAAGACGATCAAGAAAGTGCGTGGTCCGGTCCGTTTCCTACGCAAGCTGGGCATAGACCTGCGCAAAAAGCTCTTCGGGCAGATCATTGATGCTTTTGGTGGCGCGTTCAAGATGGGGATATGCGGTGCTGCGCCGATCGATCCAGAGATCATCAGATTTTTTGATGATATTGGTGTGCGAATACTTCAAGGCTATGGTCTTACTGAAACCTCACCTGTTGTCGCCGGCTGCAACAGCAAGATATTCGTGCCAGGCACCGTCGGCCGCCCGGTCAGCCACGTAGAGGTTGCTATTGATAGTGAACATTATGGCATCCCGGGCGAGATACTGGTCCGGGGGGATATCGTAATGCTGGGCTATTTTCAAGATGAAGCAGCTACAGCTGAGGTTATCGACGCGGAAGGTTGGTTTCATACCGGAGATATCGGTGTGATCGATCCCCGTAGGAAATGCCTGACCATCACTGGTCGAAAAAAATCGATGATCGTACTCAAGAGCGGTAAAAAGGTGTTTCCTGAGGAGGTTGAGTATCTGTTCAATCAATTCGACTTCATCAGGGAGTCACTCGTATGGGGCGAGCCTACTGAGGACGGAGATGTTATTGTCAGCGCCAAATTTGTACTGGATGAGCAAACACTGTCCGAGAAGCATGGTGTTGATCCGGCAGACAGCAACGGTGTACAAAAGCTGCTTGACCAGATGATAAAAGAGGTTAATGCCCGCATGCCTTCCTTCAAGTCGATTAGACAGCATGTTTTCAGCTTCCGCGGCATGGTCAAAACCACAACTCTCAAAATCAAGCGACAAATTGAGATCGATCATCTCAAAGAGTTGATGGAGCGCCAGAAGCTACGCTGGCGTGAGCTTACCGGAAAGAATCTGGACAGCTATGACAACCAGCAAGAGGATCAGGACAATGATAAAAAATGATCAGACATCTATCAGACAAGTGGTTAAAGATGGTGGCAAGCATTACCTTTTTATAATTAATCCTCATGCCGGCCGAAAACATATGAAAAATCTTGCGGGAATTATTGATCGAGCATTTTTGACACATGGAATGCCCGATCAATACAGTATTGTAATGACAGATCGCGGAGGACATGCGATTGAATTAGCGGCTGCCTTCGCTGACAAATATGGCGATCAGGGCGTCGCTGTTGCCTGCGGCGGTGATGGTACTATCAATGAAGTCGCTCAGGCTCTGTATGGCAGCAGAACAGCTCTGGCCGTTTTGCCGATCGGTACGGCCAATGATTTTGTTAAGACAGTATATCCTGGCAAAAGTCTGGAACAAATACTAGATGGATTATTTGAACCGACGATCAGACCTATAGATTGCTTCTTTGTAGACGAACGGATATGTATAAATATCATGTCTCTGGGATTTGATACCAAGGTTCAAAAGGCTGCGGGGAGAATACTAAGCCGTCACCGCTGGCTGGGCAGTGCCTCATATCCGTTCGCGATCGTGCAGAGTTTGTTCGGCACACGTGATTATGATATGCATTATAAATTTACCGCTGTTGACGATGAAGGACAGGAGACAGAGGTAGAGGCTTCGTCCAGGTATATCCTGGCGGCTGTCTGTAATGCCCGCTATTATGGCGGAGGCTATAATCCTGCCCCGGCAGCCTCGATCGAGGATGGTCTACTCGACCTGTGTCTGGTTGATAGTCTAAACCTTATCAAGATTCTCGGTCTGATTGGCAAATACAAAAAAGGTCAGCATTTGGGTCACCCGGCTATCCACTATTACAGAGTAAAAAGTGGTGAAGCCAAGGCAGAAGGTAAGAGTCTGCTCCTTGGTAATATAGACGGCGAGCAATTTGAAAAAGACAGACTAGGCTTTGAGATTCGCCCGTCTGCCCTTGATTTTGTTTTTATTAAGTAAGCTTATAATTGCTGCTTATCTGATAAAAAATAAATCAATTTATTATTCCTGAATATCAGATTGCTTCAACGAAGGCATAAGCTTGTTCTCCATGCTTTGCATCCAATCAATAAGTGCGGCGGTCATCTCTTTGGCATTTGAGTAATCGGAAGGAAGTAAAGGCTTGCCAATATAAAGATTTACTCTCTTTTTGCGTTTGTTATCGTGGTCAAAGGGCTTAGGCCACTTGCTTTGTCTAGGAAAGACATTATAGCCGCCCTCGATATAAATAGGTACTAGCGGAACCTTGCTCTTGATAGCAATATAGGTAGCGCCATCCTTCATTTCCGCCAAACGCCCATCATGTGACCTAGTACCCTCGGGATGCACCAGAAGTATATTGCCTTCGTCAACTTTTTTCTTGGCAATGATCAGACCACGAATTGGATTGCCAAAACGATCAACTGCGATCGCCCGGCCTACTCTGACGATCAATTTGCCAAGCAGTCCGTGCTTATCCTCAAGATCCTTGCCGGCGATACACGCCATTTTCTTAAAATGACCGCGCGGTAGCGCCGCACCGATCCACATTCCGTCAACGTATGTTTGATGATTGGCGGCTATGACATAGGGTGTTGTTTTGGGGAAATTCTCTCTATCAAAAAAGCGTAATCTGATAAATAGTCTGGTCATTGCCATGCCGAAGCAATATGCGCCATAACCTATCAGTCCTCTGGGTATAGGATACTTCCGCTCAGTCTGATTCTTATCAGATTCAATAGCCTTAGTTGTTGGACTATCCACTGGAGAATTGTCAGAAGTCAATTTGGTTCGCCTCCGGGAGTTTTACTGATGAACTGGTTTAAATATCAGTCTCAGGCAAACAAACACGTTCAAGAACGTGTCAGGTCGCTAACAAGCAGAATATCACAAATCCTTGTCATCCGCTATAGCCGCGCAGTTCTCGAAGATTATCACTACTCATGCTCGCTATCACGACACCTGTCCTGATATGCTTCAAGTGCGGCCTGCTTGCGCTGCGATTTCGTTCCAGAGGCTTTCTTCTGCTCTCTGCGTTTACGAAAAAATTGCTGGAGCAGATTACCACACTCAGCAGATAACAGTCCATATTGCCATTTCACAGTATGGTGCAACGGCAAATCGAACGATCTGATTACTGAGCAACATGCGCCGGCCTTGGGATCCAGAGCACCAAATATAACATTATCAATTCGTGACTGCAGGATAGCGCCTGAGCACATCAGACAGGGCTCAAGGGTCACATATAGAGTACAGCCGCTGAGACGCCAGCTCTTAAGCCGACGGCAAGCCTGCCGTATAGCGGCGATTTCCGCATGAAGCAATGCATCCTGTCGGACTTCGCGCATATTGTGGCCGCGGCCGATTATCATACCATCCTTAACAATAACCGCTCCTACTGGCACATCGCCGGCTGCCGCGGCCTTGGCCGCCTCCCGCAGCGCGGTTCTCATGAAGCGTTCATGCTCCGCCGCGTTATCATCAGAACAACTGAAGCTATTGTGATCACCGCTGCTCATAATCATCAGATATCAATACGGCATGAGCCTATATTACGAATATTAAGCTCTGCTACAGCATCATTGCCGAAGACCGCACGCATGCCATCAGCATAATGATTCATTAGCGCATGAGGTACAAAAGCCTGTATTGTACCGGCGAAGCCACCACCGTGAACACGACAGGCTCCTTGGCCGCCCAGCAAATGTGAGGACAAAGCGAGCGCGAGAGCCATAGGCTGCTCGGATGGCTCTTTGACGGACCAGATGTTCTGAAGCTTGGTCCAGGAACTGATTCCTGATTCGTTTACAAGCCTCAGGAAGCTGTCAAAATCACCAGCCTCCAGCGCTGCTACCTGATTTTCCACTCGAGCGCTATCCTCGAAAAAATGAATCGTACGCAGCAAAGCCCTTTCTGAACAGCGACTCCTGAGCTCAGACAAATTTCGATAGAAATCCTCAGGATCAACCTCGCGCAGTACGTCACAATTGAAAAACTCTGCTACCTGCTTCATATCAGCTGGAATAGAAGCATAATCACCCGTCAGATCGGCATGACTACCGCCTGTATGAGTAATAACCAAACCGTAACCGGAGGTAGTAAAATCAGCACTCAGAGGCTTAACATCAGGCCGCTCTCTATCCTCAAAATCGATCGTGATAATTCCGCCTACAGAACAGCCACACTGATCCATCAATCCGCTCGGCTTACCGAAATAGACATTTTCAGCATACTGCGATATGACTGCTCGCTCAACAGGACTGATACAGTCGCCATTATATAAATGATCCAGCACAGTAGAAACTAATATCTCAAATGCGGCAGATGAGCTCAGTCCGGAGCCCTTAGGCACACAGCTGGTAGTATATATATCTAGACCACCAATCATATAGCCACGCTGACAAAAGGCGGCCGCTATACCACGAATCAAGGAGGATGAATGCTCCCTCTCCTCTTCTCTCGGATCGAGTGAGCTCAGTTCAATCACATCCATATTGGGAAAACCCTCTGATTTAAGCCTGATGACATTATCGCCATTTGGTGCAGCTAACGCCAGAATATCCAGATCGACAGACGCGCAGAGAACATTGCCTCTTTGGTGATCAGTATGGTTGCCGCCAATCTCCGTACGGCCAGGCGTGCTGAAAAATGAAGCCTCTTTTTGTTCAGGAAACTGTTCTCTGAACAGCTCTGAAAGATGCAGATAACGCTTCTGCTGTCTATCTATCATTTCAGGTTCGATTCCATATAGTTTCTGTAATGTGCTTACTGCTTCAGGTGTATAGAGAAGATTTTCAAGCTGCCCCAATATAAACATAGAACGCCTCCTGCATAATGTTGAACATAAAACACGATCCCGTCACATCTGTATAACAAATATGACTAATGCGAAGCTTATATTGCCCGCAACAACTATTATATACGAGAAACCACAAATGTTGCTGTCATAATGTTGGGTGCTTGGGTCTAATTGTTAACATGAGCGAAGCTGTTGCTTTCTTGCTAATTGGCGGCAATAACATTATAATAGCTTAGTGTTATCGGCGATTTTGCTTGAACAGGTAATTATGCTCAGGCAAAAAATCAATCTAATAGTGAACAGGATGAAATTAAATGGCTATAAAAGAAGGACGTTGTCCCAATTGCGGATCGATACTTAGCTTGGATGACAAGATGGAACAGGGTCATTGCCTGTTTTGTGATGCTGTCTTCGACAATTCCAGAGCCTTTGAGATCGCTGCTGATCCAACGGGAGTCGAGTTCCCAAACGAAGAGCAGCCAAAATATGAAGGCCCAAGTCTTGATCCGGTTCTTAAAAATGTACCGGCAGCTGCCAAGCTCGCGACCGTATCAAGGACAGAGAAGAAGGCCCCTAGACGCGCCCCGGTTCAGGCTGAAGCATATACTCATAAGGATCCGATCAAGCTGCCTGAGGTTAAGCTCACACCTAAGAAACGTATTCAGGTGGCGCTGGTATTTATCATCATAGCGGCAATTATCGCAGGTGTAGGTATACCAACGGTTACTAAACGCGACAATGATCGTAAGGCTATAGTTGCTGATTTCGCTGAGGTCCTTGATTATGATATCAAAGCGGAACAGGCTATCGGGATTCGCAAGGTCGCAAATGATTATGTGCTTCTTGCTCTGCCCGAGGATGTTGATCAGGAAGAAGCGGTCGCAATCTTCCGCAGCTATTGTGATGTGCGCGCGAAGGTAAGAGGCGAGAGCGCTTCAGGGTATGACAAGGTATACGGCAGCGTTACGATGAAGCTGCTGATGCCTGGTGGTGGGTTCATGATTGACGAACCGAAAGACGACGCCGCACTTCAGTCAGGTGCCGCGATCAAGTCTCTGTCTTAGTTTGTTCACAATTGTGATTTAATTAATTAAAAGTCTTCTGTTATGCTTAGCACAAGCAATACAGGAATTGCTTACCTCCTTCTTTCATACTTTTCTCCTCCAATATATAAAAAACGGCTTCAAGAGTGGTGCCTTGAAGCCGTTTTTTCGTGCTCTGTTTATTGTGAAATTACTCGTGATATCTTCTCAAAAACAATCTGGTTCTCTCGTTGTCAGAGTTGAATACTTCATCAGGTGTGCCCTGTTCAATTATTAAGCCCTGATCCATAAAAATAATCCTATCTGCGAGGTCACGGGCAAAAGCCATCTCATGTGTCACAACGACCATCGTCATGTTTTCCTCAGCCAGCGATCGGATTACCTTGAGCACCTCTCCAGTCAACTCAGGGTCGAGAGCTGAAGTTGGTTCATCGAAGAAAATGATCTCAGGATCAAGTGCCAGCGCTCTTGCAATAGCAGCTCGCTGCTGCTGCCCGCCTGACAGCTGCCATGGATAGGAGGAAGCCTTATCTGACAGGCCTAGCTTGTCGAGCAGCTGGAATGCCTTCTCCTCGGCCTCAGACTTGCTCTTGCCAAGCACAACTGAAGGTGCTTCAGTCAGGTTTCGCAAAATGCTGAAATGCGGGAAGAGATTGAAGTTCTGAAATACGAGGCCGATATTAAGACGGATCTGTCTCATTGTTTCCTGGTCTGAGTATACCGCATTACCGGCTTCGTTATTGGAGCAAAGCGTCTGTCCACAAACACTTATTTCGCCGCCATCAACCAGCTCCAGCTGGTTGATAAGTCTTAGCAGTGTTGATTTACCGGATCCCGATGGACCGATTATAGCGACGACCTCACCATGCTTAACGGAGAAGCTGATGTCATTTAGCACCTCAAGACTGCCAAAAGCCTTACGCAGCGATTTGACTTCTAATACCGGTCGATCATAATTTGATTTTATTTCTGATTGCATAGCAGTTTATCCTTTGTAATAGCTGAGCTTCTTCTCGGCGCGGTTAAAAATGGCCGCGACTACACTGTTCATAATTAAATAGAAAGCTCCGGCGATGAAAATCGGTATGATCGATACCTCACGTGATGTTGTGTTCTGTGCTGCTCTGAACAGCTCAAAAACACCAATGGTCTGCGCGAGCGCGGTGTCTTTTACCAATGTCATACATTCAT
Organism: uncultured Oscillospiraceae bacterium; assembly: GCA_964607635.1. Taxonomy (GTDB): domain Bacteria; phylum Bacillota; class Clostridia; order Saccharofermentanales; family UBA5734; genus JAAYFZ01. The sequence continues at coordinate 39 of CAZSLR010000096.1, read as the reverse complement.
TAGCGCTGGCTGGAATTACACGCTTGACGACCTGCGGTA
>CAZSLR010000095.1:1266-7954 GCA_964607635.1 uncultured Oscillospiraceae bacterium | reverse complement strand
GGAGCTTCTGGACCTGTACGCATATATGCAGGAAGGACTTGGACGCAGACTGGCCGAGGCAGCCAGACGTCCAACTCCGGATGCAAATGGCAGAATTGCGGCGCTGCTAGAACAGGCGGATACCAGAAGATTCCCGCGAACCAGGATCCAGCGTGCGCTGGTTGCAATGCTGATGCAGATCAAGGCTGATGATGAGATCGCGATGCACTCTGCGCCGCAATACATTCGTGTTCTCGGCTTCAGCAAAAAGGGGCGTCATCTGCTTAAACTGATGAGAAAATACGCTTCTTTGCCGATTATTACCAGAGCATCTGACTTCCTCGAATTCGGCCGCGACAGCGCTGTCATACAGCAGGCAGCCTATGATCTGCTGGCGACTGATATAAGGGCGCTGGCCGCCGGTTCTTACTGCGGCAGTGACTTTGACACTGAGGTCGTAATCGGCTAAAATAGTCCAGATTGAAACCAAGAAAGGAAGCGACATATTTATGGCACAGAATGTCTTCGACACATTGAAGGAAAGAGGCTACCTCGCGCAGGTCACACATGAGCAGGAAGTTAGAGAGCTTCTCGGCAAACCAGGTGCGGTCTTCTATATCGGCTTCGATCCGACGGCAGACAGTCTCCATGTCGGGCACTTCGTTCAGATGATGGTTATGGCCCATATGCAGCAGGCCGGCCATAAGCCGATCGCCCTCCTCGGCGGCGGTACCGGAATGATCGGCGATCCTTCCGGCCGCAGCGATCTACGCCAGGTTCTGACTGTCGAATCTATACAGCATAATGTCAACCGTTTCAGAGAGCAGATGAAGATACTGATTGATTTCAGTGACGACAAGGCTATCATGGTTGATAACGCCGATTGGTTGCTAGATCTCAACTACATTGAGTTCATCCGCGACATCGGCTCACAGTTTTCTGTCAACCGTATGTTGACAGCAGAGTGCTATAAGCAGCGTCTCGAGAAGGGTCTTACCTTCCTTGAGTTCAACTATATGCTGCTTCAGGCCTTCGACTTCCTGATGCTGTTCCGCAAGCACAACTGCCAGCTGCAGCTCGGCGGCGATGATCAGTGGTCCAATATACTAGCTGGCGTCGATCTCGTGAGACGCAAGGATCAGGGAGCATCCTTCGGTATGACCTTCAAGCTGCTGACAACAAGCGCCGGCACTAAAATGGGCAAAACAGCCGGCGGCGCTGTCTGGCTCGACCCTAATAAAACGGCACCCTTCGACTTCTACCAGTACTGGCGCAATATCGATGATGCTGATGTTGTTAACTGCATGAAGCTTTTGACATTTATGCCAATGGAGGAAATAGCAGAATACGCCAAGCTTGAGGATTCGGCGATCAATGAGGCTAAGAAGAAGCTGGCCTGGGAAGTAACCGCGATCGTCCATGGCCGTGAGACCGCAGACAGCGTCAAGAAGCAGGCCGAGGATCTGTTTGAGCGCGGTGGTCGTTCCGATGATATGCCTTCGACCTCGATCAGCACTGACGACCTGAATAAGGGCCCACTTCTACTCGATATCATGCTGGAGACTAAGCTTATCCCGTCAAAAGGCGAGGGCCGCAGACTGATCCAACAGGGCGGTGTCTATCTGAATGACACACAGATAAATGATTTCACAAGAGTCCTCACTGAGTCTGATTTCGCAGATAATGAAGCGATCATCAGAAAAGGTAAAAAAGTCTACCACCGTTTGACCTTGGACTGATCTTCAGACGCTGAAATTTCATTTTGCCGAGGCCGGTAAGCATGTAAGCTGCCGGCCTTGCTATTTATGTCAGGAAAACAAAAAAGCTGCCCCGGTCAATTACCGAAACAGCCTCTTGAAAACATTCTTTAAGACGGACAAGAAACTTAAGCCTTGCTCGTTTTATTCATAGCCTTAGCCATACGAGATTTCTGACGTGCAGCAGCATTCTTGTGCATGTAGCCCTTGCCTGCAGCTTTGTCGATCTTAACCTGAGCGTCTTTTACGAGCTCGGCAGAATTATCAGCTGATGTCTCGATAGCAGCATAAGTCTTCTTAACTGCAGTACGCAGATTGCTCTTATACATTTTATTAACAGCTGTCTTCTTCTCTGAAACGCTGACGCGCTTGATAGCAGATTTAATGTTCGGCATTCTTTTCACCTCCTGCACAGACTTATCCCGTCTGAATTTTTGCACTGATGTATTCTATCACGGAAACACAGGTGACGCAAGCCTGTTGTTGATCATTTTTATTCCTTTGCTCATATTAACGTGCTATTATATATACAGAATAAAATTTTACAGAAAACTGGAGGAAATAATTTCATGCCATCAAAACAAAATAATCAGGGTGGACAACCGGCTCAGAGTAAGAGCCAGGTGTCTTCTCATGAATCGGCCGCGGGAAACGCCGCCGGAGGAAGAAACTCGAGCAGCAGACGCCGCAAGAGCAAACCTGATGCTGCCGCCTCATCGGCCACAGCAGGATCTAAACAGACTGGAAGCGTCAGCATTTCTGCTGTCAATAAGTCTGCCCGTAATACACAGAACCCACAGAAGCAGCAAAAGCAAAGACCTAAGCAGAAGCCTAAGGAATCATCGATGAACGGCATGCTTAAGCTGATTCCTCTTGGCGGTATGCGCGAGATCGGCAAGAACATGACCGTTATCGAGTATGAGAACGACATGATCGTTGTTGACTGCGGCATTGGCTTCCCTGAAGAGGATATGCCTGGTATCGATATCGTCATTCCTGATTTTTCCTATCTGAGTAATAACAGACATAAACTCAAGGCAGTATTTCTTACGCATGGACACGAGGACCATATCGGTGCACTGCCCTGGCTATGCAAAGAGTACAATGTTCCGATCTACGGCAATAAGCTGACCATCGAGCTCGTGCGCAATAAGCTGAATGACAGAGGAACAGGCGTCAAGAATGCAACGCTTCGTCCGGTAAGTGACGGCGATCGAATCGATGCCGGTGTATTCAATGTTGAGTTTATTCACACTAATCACAGCATCGCAGATGCCAACGCTCTGGCTATAAGAACGCCAGCCGGCATAGTCTTCCATTCTGGCGATTTCAAAATCGACTATACACCTATACACGGCGGACCGGCTGACCTGGCCAGAATCGCGCAGATCGGCGCGGAAGGTGTTCTGCTGATGATCGCTGACAGCACCAATGTTGAACGCAACGGCTTCACATCATCCGAGCGCAAGGTGGGCGAGACCTTCGCGGATCTGTTCGCAAAGGCCGAGGGTAGAATTTTCGTAGCCACCTTCTCTTCTAACATTTTCCGTCTGCAGCAGATCCTGACAGCAGCTGAAATGTATGGACGCAAGGTAGCTCTTCTAGGCCGCAGCATGCTGAATGTTTTTAACGCCGCCAATTCACTTGGATATATCAAGATGGAGCCGGATACACTGATCGATGTCAACCAGATAGACAAATATGATGCCGAGGAGCTGCTGTTCATCACGACCGGCAGCCAGGGCGAACCGATGTCAGCGCTGACGAGGATGGCTTTTTCCGAGCATAGAAGAATTGATATTGTTCCTGGTGACACTGTCATCTTGTCATCCAGCGCTATCCCCGGTAATGAGAAGCCTATCTATCGCGTAATCAACGAGCTGTTCAAGCGTGGTGCGCATGTTATTTACGAGTCACTCAGCGAAATTCATGTTTCCGGCCATGCTTATAGAGAAGAACTGAAGCTCTTGCATCAGCTGGTCAAACCTAAATACTTTGTTCCCGGACACGGTGAATATAGGCATTTATATAAGCATGCGGAGCTGGCTAATAGCATGGGAACTCCCTGGGAGAATATTTTCCTGCTGAACAATGGCGATATTTTCGAATACCAGAATGGCAATGCCAGAATCGGCGGCTTCACAAATGCCGCAGGCGTTCTGATCGATGGCTCAGGCATGGGCGATGTCGACAGTCTGGTTCTGCGAGATCGATTGCTGCTGGCTGATGATGGTGTTGTTTCAGTCTTCATCGCATTAGACTCCAAAACCGGAGAAATCATTGGACAGCCGGATATTCAGGCAAAGGGTTTCATTTATGAGAGTGAGGTTGAGAAAACTATCGATGAATGCCGCCGCAAAATCAATCTTTTCGCGGCAAAAGCCTCAAGCGGCAATAAACCGCTGGCTGCTATGATCAGAAGCGGCGCTCTAAGAGATCAGCTGCGTGACCTGCTGTTCGAGAGAACACGTCGCCGCCCTATGATACTTGTATCGATCATTGAAATCTAAAACAATTCCACTGTGTGCAAAAGACCGGCTTGTTTTACAAACAACCGGTCTTTTTTTGCCTTGTTTTTTGATACAAGTTATTCTATTTCTTGGTCTGATTCAATTTATCCATCGCGGCCTCCGCAGCGGAGCCGGCATCTGGTGTATAAATATCAGCACCGATCCTGACAGCGAAATCCTCCGTAACTGGAGCACCGCCGATCATAATAGTAAAGTTGTTTCTGACGCCGGCCTCCTCAGCCTTTTCTACAACCTTTTTCATGTTTATCATCGTTGTAGTAAGAAGCGCCGAGCAGCAGACGAAATCTGCTTTTCGGTCGATGGCTGCTTCAATAAATCTATCAGCAGTGACATTGGTTCCCAGATCAATGACCTCGAAGCCCTTGCTCTCCATCATCATCGCGACAAGATTCTTACCGATATCATGCTGATCACCCTCAACTGTTCCGATAACAACTACACCGCAGGCCTCTACGCCATCAGAAATCAACAATGGTTTAAGAAGCTCAGTCCCCTCTTTCATGGCTTTTGCCGACATCATGACCTCAGGCACATAAATCTCACCATTTTTGAATCTGGTACCGATCACATTCATACCGTCAATTAAGCCATCATTTAATATTTTCTCTGCCGGTATACCGGCATCAATAGCTTCCTGAACCAGATTTTTAATCTCCTTGACCTTTTTCTTTTGCAAAGCTGTGGATATCTTCTCCAATATCTCCATTCAGCTGTCCTCCTCGCCATATCTGATTTCGCTCGGCATCAGTGGCCTCTGCGAACTTCTATTACATCCTTGACTGCTTTGATTCTGCCAAGCAGACGATCATACTGCTGCTGACTGCTGACCTCTACAGACATAACCAATGTCGCGGTAACATCCTTCATTGCAGTCATCTGACCTGACAGGATCGATACCTTCTCCTCAGCGATCGCGTTCGATATGTCACCAAGCAGATGCCGTCTGTCACGGGCAAGTATTTTCAGCTCGACCTGATAGGTTGAGCTGGTATCTTCCTGTGACCAGGCAACATCGATCAAGCGCGAGGCCTTCTCAGCATCTGCTCCCGATCCAGCTGCGGCCTCCAGCAGGTGGCGAATATTTGTACAATCGGTTCTGTGGACGGCCACGCCTTTTCCCCGTGTGACATATCCGATGATCGGGTCGCCAGGAACAGGACTGCAGCAACGGGACATCTTAACCAGACAGTTTTCTATACCTTTTACTACTATGCCATGGTCATAACGTCTGCTCTGCTTAGGCTTCGCCGAGCGCGGCAGGGTCTGAGACTCTTCGACTACTGTTGAGGCAGGGCTGTATACGACCTGACCTCCTGAAGAAATTCGATAACCGAGCTTGAAGCGTTCATCATCTGACAGCTTCCTGATATGCTCATCGCGCAGTCGCGGAACGATCTTGCCGGCAGATAATCCGCCATAGCCTATTGCGGCGTATATGTCATCAAGCGTATTGAAATTATATCTTTTAAGCACGACCTCAAGCAGCTCATCACGCAACAGCTGAGCCGGCTGGAAACCGGTTTTTCTGATTTCGCGCTCGACAACCTCCTTGCCGCGAACTACGTTTTCTTCACGCATTTCCTTCTTGAACCATTGTGATATTTTGGTTCTTGCGGAAGCGCTCTTAACGATCTTCAGCCAGTCGCGGCTTGGTCCATGAACTTTATCAGAGGTCAATATTTCAATAATATCGCCATTTTTCAGCTCATATGAAAGAGGAACTATACGGCCATTTACCTTGGCGCCATACATTTTATTACCAATTCCGCTATGGATATTGTAGGCAAAATCGATTGGTACTGAGCCGGCTGGCAATGACCTCACATCCCCCTTGGGTGTGAAAACAAAAACCTCATCAGCGACCAGACCGGATTTCAGCGATTCCATGAATTCGCCGGCATCCCGCATATCCTTTTGCCATTCAAGCAGCTGTCTCAGCCAGTTCAGCTTACCCTCAAACGGCTCATTGCGTGAGGAAGCAGTTGATGTTCCTTCTTCCTTGTAGCGCCAATGAGCAGCGATGCCATACTCCGCGGTCCTATGCATAGCAAAGGTCCTGATCTGTACTTCAAAAGGTATGCCCTTCGGCCCGATCACTGTCGTATGCAGTGATTGATACATATTGGGCTTAGGCATCGCTATATAATCCTTGAATCTTCCTGGCATCGGCTTGTAAAGCTCATGTACCAGACCGAGCACAGCATAACAGTCAGCAACAGTATCAACAACGATTCTGGTCGCAAAAAGATCATAGATCTGGTCAAGGCTCTTATCTTGAGTTTTCATCTTATGGTAGATACTGTAAAAATGCTTGGGACGGCCTTCGATCTCAGCCTTGATGCCCATATCAGCGATTTTTGTACGTAGCTGAACGATTATATCCTCCAGATAATGCTCGCGCTCTGAACGCTTCTGCGAGAT
>CAZSLR010000095.1:0-1166 GCA_964607635.1 uncultured Oscillospiraceae bacterium | reverse complement strand
TCTTCCTTCGAAGAATAAGGAATCCGGCTCAGCTTAGTCACACCGTCAACCAGCATCGCGACATCCTCACCGAAATGCTCCGCTATCTCTTCGACGGTTATGCCGGTATCCTCTACTGTGTCGTGCAGCAAAGCAGCAACCAGTGTATCGCAATCAACCTCAAGCTCAAGTAGTATTTCGGCTGTGGCCAGCGGATGAATTATATAGGGCTCACCGGTCGCTCTGCGTTGAATCTCATGAGCCTTTCTGGCAAATTCAAAGGCATCTCTGATTCTATATGAGTCATCAGTGCCTGAATAGTTCTCATATGTCTCGATTATTCTCTGCAGAACAGGCTCTGTCTCCTCGACATCCAGATCATCCACTATAACATCATGGGTAACAGGACCCTCACCATCCAGGCTGGCTGCGATCATTTCATCATTGATATCCTGATTTGCAGATGTATCGAGCAGATTATCTGTATTATCAGCTTTAGCAGCGGCTCCGGCTTTATCCTTGAAATCATTACCCTTATTCATCATATCTCCCCCTCAGAAAGCAAGCGCCTGTAGGTTGAAGCCTGCTCGAGCCTGACTCTGCTGCTGACCTCGATCAGAGAAAATCTGCAGCGGTCGTCGCCGAGCCATTCCAAGCTAATAAGATTGCTCTCCGCGAACACTTCTATGATCCGTGCCAGCTTGAAAGCATTGAGATCAATTCTGTAGCTGGAAGAAATTCTTCTGGCCAGAACCTTCAAATCAGTCTCAATACATCGACTGGCAAATCTTGTTCTAATAAATTGATAGGCAGCCTTAAAATCCGAACCTGTCGGCATCAGCTCATCCACACTGAGGCCATACTTCTCAGCGATTTTACCAAGTGTCCAGTTGTTTTTATACAAACCATCCGCCAACCAGGGTCGGTCGATGAATTCATTCCCGATCTCACTGTGATGAATATCGTTGATCTGCAGCTGCAGCTTCTCTCGGTTTTGCCATTCATTGATCTCAAGTGAAAATAGCAGATCTATCTTGTCACCTATTACAAAGAGCTCATCGGCCTCACTCATGCTGAACGCTATTCCATCATATTTTCTTCCGGTCTTACCTTCTACGACAAGCTTAACATGCCGGCCATTGCCAACCAGTGTCCATTCAGCAATACGGAAACCCATACTTATAAAC
>CAZSLR010000094.1:0-7964 GCA_964607635.1 uncultured Oscillospiraceae bacterium | reverse complement strand
GGACAGCTGAGCGGCCCGGAGTATGCGGAGCCACAGGAGGCTTCGCATCTTTTCGTGTAGCGAAAATAATGGCACATATGTGGGAAGAGCCATTTATTAGCGGTACAAATGGCGCAGGAACAGTGTTTTTCAGCGGCTGTCAGCTTGGCTGTATCTTCTGCCAGAATCATATGATCAGCAGAGCTTCAAGTATTATAGGCATAGATCTAACCCCAGCGGAGCTTGTAGACAAGCTTGCTGATCTGATAGCCCTTGGAGTTCATAATATTGAGTTAGTCTCGGCTGGTCATTATATTCCTCAGGTGATTGAATTGATCAGCCTGCTCAGGGAGTCCGGACATATCCTTCCAATTGTATGGAACAGCAGCTCGTATGAGAAAATGGTATCATTGAGAGCTTTGGAAGGTCATGTGAATATTTACATGCCGGACATTAAATATGCTGATAATGAGTTGGCTCTCAAGCTAAGTAAAGCTTCTAATTATGTAGAAACCGCTAACCGTGCTTTAAGAGAAATGATCAGACAGCAACCGACTGCTAAATATGATGAGAACGGCATAATGCTGTGTGGTGTAGTGGTTAGACACCTTGTACTGCCGGGATGTCATCATGACAGCATGATGGTTATAGACAGGTTATCTGATATTGTTGATCCGTCAACGCCGTTGTCCTTGATGTCACAATATACTCCGGCAAAAGACTTGCTTAAGACATCATTGGCTGATAATAAGCCGCTTCATCGCCGACTAACAACTTATGAATATAACAAAGTGATAGATCATGCTATTATGAGAGGCTTCAAGAATATATTATGTCAGGAACGCAGTTCAGCCAAATCAGATTACACGCCCGATTTTTCATCCTTTTTTCGTACTTGATTAAGAGGGTTGCTCTCAACCGCACTATGGAGAGCGTCCTGATCAATATGTGTATAGATCTCAGTTGTTGAAATACTGCTGTGTCCGAGTATGGCCTGCAGAGCTCTGATGTCGACATGACCATACTTATACATAAGTGTGGCTGCTGTATGACGAAGCTTGTGAACAGAATAGCGCTTTGGATCAAGGCCTATTGAGATTATGTAATTCTTTATTGTCCACTGGACAGTCTTAGGGCTGATCCTTCGCTTAAGTCGACTGAGAAATAACGCTCTTGCATGGGGGCCTTCGATAACTGGTCTTGTATCCAGATAATCCTCTAAGGCTGCCAGGCAAGCACTATTGAGATAAACAGTTCTCTCTTTGCCGCCTTTGCCGATTACTGTAAGTGTGTCTTCCTTTATATTTTCAATGTCTATACTGCAGAGCTCAGAGAGTCTTAATCCGCAATTAAGGAAGAATGTTAGTATGCAATAATCGCGACTAGACCACTCAGAAGGATTAGCTGCTGCCTTAGCCAACAACTGCTGACTCTCGTCCAGGGTCAAATGCTTTGGCAGCTTTTTCAGCAGCTTAGGTGACTCAAGATCAGCTGCTGGATTCTCGTCAATTATTCTGGCCTTATTTTTCAGATAATTGAAAAAGCTGCGGATCGATGAAATTCTTCTTGCTCTGGCGTTTGGACTGTTTTTTCTTGCTGTACTAAGCCATGATACAAAGGCGTACATATCTGTGAGCTTAATTGAACGCAGGAAGCTATCATCGACCTCGGCAATTGAGATCTCCTCAAGAGGTTGATTTGCGCTACTGCGCCTGTTGATCAAGAACCTTAAGAAGAGAGAAATATCATAACGGTATTCTCTTATGGTATTTGGGGAACGCTCCTTAATCGCTTGAAAATAGTCTAGGAATTGTTCAAGCCAATAACAGTTTTGTTCATTTTCCATGAAAAATCCTCCAGATAATGAGCTACAGTTAATTATATCGATGGTATAGATAATTAGCAAAGATATAGAGTTGTATTTGTCTGTTATATGTGATAAAATTCACCGGGAACAGACAAATGTCCGTGTAACGCGGACAGTGCGAAGAAGTCTTTTACCTGTTTATGCGGGGAATATTTGATAGAGGAGAGACTATCCATGAATGAGAAGCTAAGAGTAGGTATTATCGGAGCGACTGGTTATGTGGGGCAGAGATTTGTGACTTTGCTTGCTGATCACCCTTGGTTTGAGACCGCAGTTGTAGCAGCATCACCACGTTCAGCTGGCAAGAAATACAGTGAGGCTGTCGCAGGGAGATGGAAGCTTGATGATACAATGCCTGCAAATGTAGGCTCCATGACTGTTTACAGCACAGATGATCTTGATCAATGGATCGATCAGGTCGATTTCGTGTTTTGCGCAGTGGATATGAAAAAGGATGAGATCAAAGCGCTTGAGGAAAAGATCGCAAAGCTTGAGACACCTGTTGTTTCTAATAATTCCGCGAATCGCTGGACAGAAGATGTTCCGGTGGTCATCCCTGAAATTAATGCTGATCACATGGCAATCATTGATGTTCAGAAAAAGAGATTGGGTACTAAACGCGGTTTTATTGCTGCCAAGCCCAACTGCTCAATTCAGAGTTATGTGCCTGCTTTGAGCCCGCTAAGAAAATTTGGTATCAAGCAGATCAGTGTCTGCACATATCAAGCGATATCTGGTGCCGGTAAAACCTTCCAGGATTGGCCGGAAATGGTCAATAATCTGATACCTTATATTGGTGGTGAAGAGGAGAAGAGTGAAAAAGAGCCAACCAGAATCTGGGGCGAGTTGGTCGACGGTAGAATCGAATTGGCTAAAGAACCGGTTATATCAGCCCAGTGTTATCGTGTAGCTGTTCAGGAGGGTCATACTGCTGCTGTTTCTGTTAAATTCGATAACAAGCCAACTAAGGATGAAATGATTAAACTGTGGGCAGAGTTTGAGGGTCTGCCGCAACAAGCAAAATTACCGTCGGCACCTGTTCCGTTCCTAACATATCTTGAAGAGGATAACAGACCCCAGCCTGCTCTGGACGCAATGAATGGAAATGGGATGGGTGTTACTATCGGTAGACTAAGAGAAGATAATATTTTTGATTACAAATTTGTCTGTCTCTCACATAATACTCTAAGAGGTGCTGCTGGCGGTGCTGTCCTGACTGCTGAGCTTTTGGTTCATCAAGGCTATATCAGCAAGAAGTAATATTCGATTAGCTAACTGAGTATTTTTCACTTAAGAATGCCGGTTTGTTTTACAGCCGGTATTTTTTTGTATTGCTTGCATACTGAATATAATTGCATTAATCTCATATGAGGAGGTGAATTGAATGTATATAGAGGATAAAAGCTTAAGCTTCAAATCAAATACCGGACAAGGCATCATCCAGCCGCTATTATATATGCCTCAGAATTCAGAACATGATCAAGATAAAAAACCAAAAGCGATCGTACTTATTATTCATGGTATGGCTGAGCATCAGCTGCGATATCGGGAGTTTGCTGAATATCTTAATAGTAAGGGTTTTGCTGTATGTACATTTGATCTGCCGGGACATGGCAGAACCTCTCCTGACGAGGAACAACTTGGATTTTTCTCTGAGACTGATGGGACTGAGCTTATTGATCGTGATGTTGATTTGCTGATGAGACTTCTTGTCAAGAATTTTCCTGGTGTACCGCCAGTAATATTTGGACATAGTATGGGTTCTATGATTGCCAGATTATTTTGTGCTCAAACTGATCTCAGGCTGGCAGGTGCTGTCTATTCCGGAACGCCTGCTCCTAACGGTCTAGCTGGCTTCGCAAGTTTTTTGGCTTCGCGATCGATCAAGAAAAATGGTCCTCTTTATCGTGATAACAGACTTGATAAGCTTATGAATGGAAATTTTCAAACAAGTCTTATTGAGCCGTTGACTCCTTTTGACTGGATATCGGGAGATAAGGAACAGGTTGATAAGTATATTGAGGATCCCTTGTGTGGTTTTGTTTTTACTGCAGCAGGCTTCAGAGACCTTTTCAAATGGATCCAGCTGATCTCAAACAGGAAATGGGCAGCCAGTATACCTGTTGATCTGCCAATTTTATTATTTTCTGGCGATCAGGACCCGGTTGGTGCTTTTGGCATTGGTGTTAAGAAGGTAGACAAATGGCTGCGTCAAACTGGGCATAAAACAAGACTAAAGCTATATGAGGGCGGTCGTCATGAAATGCTTAATGAAACAAATAAACATGAGGTCTGGCAGGATGTATCAAACTGGCTATCGGACCTTACTTCTAATATGTTAGAATAGCTTTTTATCAATAGGTGGAGGGCCGAATATGATAACAATCAAAGATATCGCAGAGAAGGCCGGAGTATCTTATGCAACAGTATCCAGGGCTTTGAATAATAGACCTGATGTTAGTGAAAAAACGAGAATGCAAATTATCGAACTTGCACAATCAATGGGTTATCAGCCAAACGCTATAGCCAGAAGTCTGGTAAAAAGAAAGTCTGAGATCATTGCCCTGATCGTACCTGATGTCAGCAATCCTTTTTTTGCTGATATCACGATGGCTGTACATGCCGCCGCGGAAAAAGCCGGCTACACAACTATGGTCTGTAATACTGGCTGGGATCCGGTCAAGGAGCAGGAAAAGCTCAGAATAATGGTAGAGCAGCGCGTTGATGGAATTATTCTCAAGCCGACTGCGTTTCTGAGGCCAGGTGCATTAGAGGCTCTCAATGTACCTGTGGTATTGTTCTGGCATGCTATGGATGATGATCTTAGCTATATTGAGGTAGATCATGAGGCCGGAAGCCGACTTGCTGTGAGTCACCTGGTTAATCAAGGTTATAAAAGAATAGCGTTTATGGGCGGTCAGGAAACATCACCATCTAATCAGATAAGACTATTAGCCTATCAACAGACACTTCAGGAGGCTGGTCTTGAGGTTGATTCCAGCCTTATAAGCTATGGCGGGTTTGGTATCGAGAGTGGCTATAACCGACTCAGCACTCTAATGAAACTGCCTAAACCACCAGACGCTGTATTCTGTGGTAATGACATCATTGCTCTAGGCGCACTTGATTATGCCAGAGATAATGGAATAGAAGTACCTGGCAAGCTTGCCATAATTGGCTTCGATGATATTTCCTATGCATCACTTCCCCAAATCGGATTAAGCACCGTTTCACAGCCAAGATCTAAGCTAGGAGAGCAGGCATTCTATGCTTTGATGAACGAAATAGAAGCATTCCCAGAGAGAACCAGGCAAAGATTGTTAGTTGAGCCGGAACTGATACAGCGAACAACGACTTAATAGTAGCAAATCATTCAATATTGTGTTTATTTTGTTACAGTCTGAAAAATCGAAGTTTTTGAGGGGTTGACGGCTTATGACAGCTGTGATAAATTAACGCCAATGAAACATGATAATTTGATAAAGACACGTTGATAGGGATTAGTAGTTGAGACTGATGATTTCAGAGAGCCGCTGTTTGGTGTGAAGTGGTGTCGGATGCTTTATGAACTCACCTTGGAGTGTACACATTGAGAGCTTTAATGCTTTAGATGTTGTCGGAGGTCCACCGTTATAGGGACAGGATATCGAGCAGTTGTATACTGTTCCGTATCTGCTGAGAGCATTTCCTCTGGAAATGAATTAGAGTGGTACCGCGGGGGTTTAACCTTTCGTCTCTGAATATGAGATGAAGGGTTTTTTGTTTTTTCAAAAACTACAGTTCGGATGACAATTGAAGGGAGATAATAAAATGGCGAGGATGAAATATTCAGAGAAGTACAAACCATATCCGGTTATGAATATGCCGGATAGAAAATGGCCGTCTAAAATGATTACCAAAGCACCTCAGTGGTGCAGTGTCGATTTGCGTGATGGTAATCAGGCGCTTGAGATTCCGATGAATCTGGAACAAAAGCTGGAGTTTTTTCAGTTTCTTGTGGATATGGGCTTCAAAACAATTGAAATTGGTTTCCCGGCAGCTTCAGACACAGAGTTTGAATTTACGCGTTATCTTATCGATAATAAATTGATACCCGATGATGTGCAGATTCAAGTTCTGACACAGTCAAGACAACATATTATTGAAAGAACATATGAAGCGCTGCGCGGTGTTGGCAAAGCAGTAGTTCATCTCTACAATTCTACCTCGACGCTGCAAAGAGACGTAGTATTCGGTATGGACCAGCAGAAGTGTAAAGACTTAGCGATCTTCGGTGCTAAGCTTGTGCGAGAATATGCTGAAAAAGACGAATTTGGCACTGATTTTACCTTTGAATACTCTCCTGAGAGCTTCACTGGTACTGAGATGGATTTTGCAGTTGAGATATGTGATGCTGTCTGTGATATATGGGAACCGACACCTGATAAAAAATGTGTAATAAATCTGCCGGCTACTGTAGAGATGTCAACACCTAATATTTATGCAGATCAGATAGAATACTTCTGCAATAACACTCGATATCGTGATAGTATTCTCGTCAGCCTGCATACTCATAATGACAGGGGAACTGCTGTTGCCGCTACAGAGCTTGGTTTGATGGCTGGTGCTGACAGGGTAGAGGGAACATTGTTCGGTAACGGTGAGAGGACAGGCAATTCAGATATTGTAGCCTTGGCACTGAATCTGTTTTCACAGGGAATAGATCCTGAGCTTGATTTCACAAATATCAACAATATAATTGATGTTTATGAAAGAACAACCAGAATGGTCGTTCCTCCGAGACATCCCTATGCAGGTGATCTGGTTTATACAGCGTTTTCAGGCTCTCATCAGGATGCTATCAACAAGGGTATGCGAGCAGTTAAAAATCATCCTGATCATTGGGAAGTACCATATTTGCCGATCGATCCAATGCATGTTGGCAGGGACTATGATCCCATTATTCGTATCAACAGCCAGTCGGGAAAAGGCGGCATAGCTTACATTCTGGAGCAATATTATGGCTTAATACTGCCTAAACCGATCCAACAGGCCTTCAGCAAGGTGGTTACCAAGGTTTCAGATTCAGGTACAAGAGAGCTAAGGCCTGATGAGATCCATCATCTGTTCCAGGAATCTTATGTCGATCTGGTAGAGCCTATTAAGCTTAAGAGTTATCGAGAAGAGATGATAGATGATCAGACAGTTAAGATGTCTGTTAACTTATATGATAATAAGAAGGAAATTGTTCTTGACGGTATAGGTAATGGACCACTGGACGCATTCTGTAAGGCTCTGCAGAATCATATTGGCAGCAGAGTTGAAATTATATCTTACAATGAGCATGCCCTCGAAAGAGGTTCGACTTCAAAGGCTATTACATATGTGCAAGTACAAAATGGAGACAATAATATCTATATTGGAGCAGGCATAAGTAGCAATGTCAGCAAGTCGTCATTACGTGCTGTCATATCTGCGGTTAACCAGATGAATTCGGTTAAAAATCGCTGATAGCATATGGCGATTAAAATGGACAATTATCATCTTAGACCTGCAAGTATTGCAGATGTTCCAGCTATCCGGGAAATATTTGCATATTATATTATTAATACAACTGCTACCTGGCGATATGAGGTGCCGGACCTTGATTGGATGTTTACTTGGTTTGAACAGCATCAGAATGATAACAAGCCGGTATGGGTTGCATGTATAAATGACCAGATTATTGGTTATGCAAGCTTATCAGCGTTTAGAGCTGGCGAAGGCTATTGGCCATGTGCAGAAAACTCGGTTTATATTGTTCCAGAGTATTGTGGCCATGGTATTGGTCGCAAACTAATGCAACAATTGATTAATTCAGCCAATGAACTCAATATTAGATATCTGATTGCGGGTATAGATGCTGACAATGAAGGAAGTATAAAATTTCACGAGTCATTTGGATTTCAAACAAATACTGTAATGAGAAATATTGGGTTTAAATTTGACAGACCCCTGGATTTAACATTAATGATATTGGACCTTCAGAAAGATTCCTGACGGGGATAGACTCTGATAAATATTTTTAGGGATCTCTCGACACAGATCCAACTAGACAAAATAATAATTTTGTCTAGTTGGAGAGGGGTAAAAATGAAGA
>CAZSLR010000093.1:0-8075 GCA_964607635.1 uncultured Oscillospiraceae bacterium | reverse complement strand
CGAGATTTCTCTGAAGTTCATCTGCTGTATCTATCAGTTGCTGACTAACGGTCATGGCATCATACTCACGTACAATTGGTATGAAACGCTGTAGTACACTGTACAAGAACCAGCCAAGCCAGACGCTTTCGCCTTCTCCCTTTATTCCTACTCTGTTCATGCCATCATTCCAGTCGCCGCCGCCCATTAGAGGTAATCCATGAAAACCAAAATTACTGGCTCTGTCAATTGCCAGCAGACAATGTTCATAAACGCTGCCTGTTTTTTCAGATATTTGAGGGCGTATCATCATTTCTGCCTGATCGTCACGAAGTTCATCGCCAGTAATAAAAGGAATTTCCTGTTGAAGAATATCCTTATCTCCTGTGTGTTCAATATATGCAGCGGTAACGTATGGCAGCCATAGCAAATCATCCGTGATTCTTGTACGGACGCCCAGACCATCTTGCGGATGCCACCAATGCTGAACATCACCTTCAATAAACTGACGGGAACAACAGGTCAGAATCTGCTGGCGGACAATGCCTGCATCAATATCAAGTAGAGCAAGAACGTCTTGAAGCTGATCACGAAAACCAATCGCGCCGCCACACTGATAGAATGCGGATCTAGCAAGCAGACGACAAGATATAACCTGGTATTGCAGCCAGCCATTTGCCAATATATCCATAGCACGATCAGGTGTTTTTATTGTCACGGTTCGCAGTTTCTGTTGCCAGTTTTTTACTGTCTGTTCAAGTGCTTCTTCTGCTCTCGTAACTTCTCGATATTTATTAGCAGTCTGCTTCGCCTGATCGATGTTGCTTTCCTGACCCAGACCGAACAATACCTTTTTCGACTCGCCAGGCTGAATATTAATATAGATCTGGATAATACCACATGGATCTAGTCCGGCACCCACCTCTCTCGACAAATGTTTTTGAGTAAGCTCTGAAGGGTATCTAATTGATCCGCCAATTCCGAAGAATTTTTTGCGATCGCCTGAATATGAAGTAACAGGCTCGCTACTGAAAATATAGGCTGGATGATCGCGGTACTCGTCATTGTAAAGGTTGCGAGCTGTTAACAATTGTGATTGATCATTCCATTCGGTTTTTATATATGGCGCCGTCTGAGATTTGACAACACCCAGCACCCATTCAACTGATAAAGTTAGAGAAATCTGCCTTGAGGTTTTCTCAAGATTTGTAATGGACAATAGCCAAAGCTTAATTCGATCATCAGCTGGTACAAACATCGTCATTTCTTGTTTTAGACCTAGTTCAATATTTTCGAATACAGAGTAGCCAAAACCATGGCGTATTTTGTATTGGCCCGGATATCCCGGAATCAGAGATGCTGGAGATGTAATACCACCGCTTGCCTCATCTCTGATATAGATTGCTTCTGCGACGGGATCAATGATCGGATCATTTGACCAGGTCGTTAATTTGTTCTCACGACTGTTGTCGGCCCAAGTATAACCAGCACCTGTTTCTGAAACAAGGAAGCCAAAAGATTTATTGGCAATAACATTGATCCAAGGCATAGGTGTTTTCTGGCCATTATCAAGTCTGATTTCGTATTCTGCACCGTCCTGAGCAAACCCGCCAATACCATTATAAAATTCGAGATCACTACCATTTGATACCTTATATCGCTCCTTATCGGATATTTGTTGATCCTGACCAGCAGGCATATGGATCACAGTTCCTTTTTGTTTGAAAACATCTCTCCTTGGCTGTGGATTTTGTATAAGATCTTTGCCATACAAGCCGCTTTTGCCGTCGAGAACGAGATGCGAAACAACCAGCAGCAGGTCGTATTCCTCATCCAAGAGATGATCCTTCTGCAGCAGGAATAAGCTCGGCTTGTGCTCATCATAGCTGAATATTTTCAGATTGCCGGTTAACTCACGGATTCTCTGGTCAAGCTCCTGCGTGTAGCTAGTCGGTTCTTCATTTAGTATAACCAAATCAGCTTTGACCTGGTTAACACGTAGATACTCATATCCAAGCAGGACATCTTTTATTACCGGAAGCTCCTTCAGCTCTGATACCTGTAGAAGAATAATTGGGTGATCTCCGGAAATCCCATATCGCCAGAGACCGCTTTGACTCAATTTAAGTCTACTGATATTTGTTTCGGAACTTCGTGATGCAAGATTAGGATAATAGAGATAACTGACCAGGTTTTGAATCGCGTTTAGCTGCCTGGATGTTATGTTTAGATATTTCAGTTTAAGATGACTGCTGGTCAAAGCCAGCTTGAAGACATCCAATGAACTGTATGTCTTATTAAGTTCATAGCGAAGCTTCATTGCCTCAGCTCTGCTGGTACAAAATCCAGTGACGAAGCTCATGCTCGCCTTGCCACCAGCAGGTAGGGTCACAGATGCGCGAAGACTCAAAATAGTATCCTTTGAGAAGCCATCTCGATTCGACATCAGAGCTCCTCCATTGATAACAGCAGGACTGGATAGGGAACCACCACGACCTATGAAGCTGCGTCGGTCTATTTCAAAATCTACAGGACTGGCCAACTTAGACTCGGGAAGCAGTGCATGCATTACATAGCGAGACTTATCCTCCGGTCCTCTTTTCCTGCGATTGGCGATCAACATATATCTGTCAGCTACATACTCCGTTTCAACAAACAATTTGCTGAACGCTGGGTGCAAAGTGTCTGCCAAATAGTTATCAGCTACGACCTCCTGATAACTGGTAAGTTCGATTACTGCAGGTTCCTTGCCATAATTTGTCAGAGCAACGCGTCTGACTTCAAAGTTGCTTAGTGGCGATACTGTGATACTTGTATAAGTTTGAATATGCCCATCCCGCCTGATAAACTCTGCTTTGTCATGATTGAATACTGCTCTGAAATCATCAGGTTGGGTCTGTACAGGCAAATAACTAGCACTCCATATTTGATTTGTACCTATGTTTCGTAAATAAATATATGAACCGTTTTGTTCATGTATGGTTTCAGGCTGCCAGCGATTTATTTGTACATCGTCGCAGCGGCTAAAACCTGCTCCGTCTGATGTCAGCATGATCATATAGTGGTTATTAGACAAAATGTGCGCCAGTGGCTGCACAAGGTTTGTTTTATTGCAGATACGGGTCTCAATAACCTCTTCCTTCAAATTTGTGACATCAACATTGATCGTGTACCCACGACTTGCCAGAGTAACAACTGTACTTGTCCTTTTTTCTTCTAGCAGTACCTCGCCAGCTCTTATAACAGGTTCACTGTGGAAGCGGCGCTGCATTATTTTTTTGTTTAGATAATTGTTGATGGAGACCAGACTCATCCCTTGATGATGTGCCATGAAACATTTAACCAGCGAAAAACCCTGAAGATTATTAGAGTCAGGATGATTATAGTCAAGTGCTTCGTAAAAACCATATTCTCCTTCGGCGCCCAAAGCTCTCAATCGATCCAGATTATCTGCCGCCTGCTTCGGTAAAACACCAAGTGCCAGCATAGTCGCATAGGGCGCGATAACTTTTGCCGGTTTAAGACTTGCTTGAAGTCGCAGTTTTTGTACACCGGCAGCACGATACTGATAGTTCGAATTTGTATCGAATCGGTAGTATTGTGATTCAGAAATTCCCCACGGAAGCTTATGACGACGGGCATATTTTATCTGATACAAAACAGCAGCCAGGCAGCTCTGCTGAAGTACGCTGCCTGAAGGTGTTTTCATCACCAGATTTGGCATGAGGTACTCAAACATGGAACCACTCCAGGAAACACATGTGGGGATGCCTTTTACCAATGTGAGAGGTCGGCCAAGTATAAACCAATGCTTTTGATGTACTTCGCCTCTGGCGATAGCGTAATAACTTGTTACTCTGGCTTCAGATGCCAATAAGTCATAATGCCCTGAATCCATGCTTTGGGAGCTTTCGTTGTAGCCAATTGAGAAGAGCTGATAATCATTATCAAATAGCTTCGAGAAGCTAATATCCTCTAAAATGCAGTCAATATCTGAAACCAATTCATCGATGCGTTTAAGTAGATTTGCAGCCTCCGAAACATTGTTTTCTGCTAACTCACTCAAACTTTGTTGTTTATTAAGCTGACCGGTCAGCTGCAGCCTATGAACATCCTTAAGGAATAGCCGGCATGTGGTTTCGGCTTTTGCCAACCAAATGCTTGATTCGTCAGATTCATCTACTGAGTTTTCTGGGCTTGATTCAGCTGCTGTATTATTTATAGCTTCTATATCGCTAATCGCCATTTCCAGATATGAGATCCAATCCTCGATTGAATCAATTTCGGCAGATGTTCTTATCTTTTCAACCGGGAATCCAGCAAGCTGGAGTGTGGCAGCAAGACCTCCAATATCTGACTCTTGAACTGCAGCCTGATCTTTTTGTTGGAGTAAGCCTTGCTTCAATGCAATCAGGTGAACCGCGAAATTTCCGCTGTCTACTGTTGAAATATAGCGCGGATGCAATACCTGCAAGGTTCGAATATTGTACCAGTTGTAGAGATGACCATTCCATTTAGGTAAGGACTTGATGGTTTCAATAACATTTTCGCAATCTTCTAATAAGCTAAAAAGGCTGATATAACCAAGATCCCTGGCAGACATTACTGATAACAGTTGCAAGCCAATATTTGTAGGTGATGTCTTGTTTGAATTTTTGGGCCCGGGATATATCTGCACATTATCCGGGCAGAGCCAATGATTATCGATTGTGGAGAAATCTTCGAAATAGCGCCAGGTTCTTCTGGCAGTAAGTCTCAGCGACTCAGTCTGTTTGTCGTTGCCGAGTGTTTTTGTATAGCGGCGCTTAATACTTACCAGCCACGATAACCAAGGGGAGATCAGCCAGAGGGTCGCTAAGACAGCCCAGACAATGAAGCTAGCCGGTGAGAAGCGAAAAATCACTATGCCTAGCAAAACAAGACCTGTAATCCAGGACATCCACATACTGCGCCAATAATTCATTGGTTTGTTAAGTAATGATTTTTCCACTGTTTCCGCTGTTTGCCATTCCAGAAGATTCTTGTGTGTAATCAGAAGGCGGTATAGTGTTCGGAAAATGGCATCCAGTGCTGTCAGTGAACGATAAGGCAACAGAACTAAACTAAAAATAGTTTTACTCACAATTGACGTCAACTGTTCGACGATAGCAATTTTGGCGAAGCGTGCAGTAGGTGTTTTGATTTTTTGCCAAATCAGTCCCAAAAATAAGGTGGTTATATTGAATACCGGTTCAAATCCGGCGAAGATCAGCCACAGCCAGAACTGTTCCGGGAAGATTATCGCATTACCGATGATAAGCAGAAGCAAAGCTGGTTTAGCAAGACTGCGGCGTAAATTGTCAATCATTTTCCAGCGCGACAGACCATTGATTCTTGAACTGGAAAATATCCAGGGCAGAAGCTGCCAGTCGCCTCTGATCCAACGATGTTCTCTTCTTACAAAAGCTACTACACTTGCCGGACAGCTGTCCATTAGCTTGATGCCACTGGCAAAAGCACACCTTAGTAAGCTTCCTTCGAGCAGATCATGGCTGAGAACACTATTATCTGAAATCGCGCCGCCTAAAAACTGGTGAAAAGCATGCAGGTCATAGATGCCTTTTCCGGCGTAAATGCCTTCGCTAAAAAGATCTTGATATACATCAGAGACTACTGAAGCATAAGGATCGATTCCGGTTTGGCCGGAAAACAAGCGGGCAAACAGACTAGCGGAACGATTAGATATCCTGGTGCGAATTTCTGACTGCACAATTGCGTAGCCTTCAATAATCTTCTTATTTTTTATATCAAATACCGGTCTGTTCAAAGGATGAGCCATGACACCAATCAACTCTGCTGCACCATCTCTCAGAATTTCGGTATCTTCATCAAGTGTTATGACATATCGGATGTTTGGCATGTGCTCCAGACTGCCTGCTGCCAGTTCGATGCCAGCATGCTTCTCGCCGCATAATAACGCATTAAAAACCTCCAGCTTACCACGTTTGCGTTCCCATCCCATCCAGCAATTTTGTGACTCATTCCATTGACGCTGCCTGATAAAGAGGCTAAAGCGCGGTTTAGATGAAGTATATGTATTGTTTAGGGAGTTGATTGCATCAATACCTGCAGCGAGAATGTCAACGTCCTCTTCTGTCATCTCTCTGTCGGCATCTTTATAATCTGCAAGTATGGCGAAAAATAGATTGTCCTGATTATTTGCCAGATAATGGTTCTCGAGTCTCTTAGCGTAACTTTTGAACTGCTCTGGCTTGCTTAATATGACTGGGATAACAACAAAAGTAGCAAATTCTTCAGGAATGGCCTGCGATAATTCCAATGCCATCAAAGGCTTAGGTTTAACCAAACGAGTGAACAGATAATTACTCAGGAAAACTGCAACTTCGCTGACTGGAATCAGCAGCAGCAATAAGAAAATAATTTCAAAAGCTAGACCGTGTACACTATCTTCTAGTACTATCTTATAAACCAGCGCCAAAGAAACTACTGATAGCAACAGGGCAAAGGTAAAATACAAAGCACCTCTACCAATACGAATCAGTTTGTCTAAGAATTGCCTACGTACTGACGCTCCAGATGAACCAGTCAACTTCTCCAGAAGAGCATAATATCCTTGACCTGTTAAAAAATAGCCAATATGGCTCTTTCGCTCATCGTCGTTATTATTAAGCTCATTTTCGGCCATGGCTACTACAATTTCAGCGACTTGAGTTTCTTCAAGGTGATGCTTGGCCGCTAGTTTGCCAACAACAAGACGGTAATGTCCTTTGGATTTTAAGTCCATACGATTATAAACATCAGCTGGGTCATCTGATAAAACTAGATCTAGAGGAGATATTTTCACAAACATCTCTTCCCAGTTCAGGTCACTAACTGACTTCAAACTTGTAACCAGCGTACTTATATCTCTTTCGGCTGATGCTTCAAACTGACCTTCGAAATTTACAATTTCGATCAACCAGTCTGAACTCGATGAGTTTTCTTGTTTGTGCAGAGAATTGAGCCATTCTGCTATTTCGACATCATCAACAGATATACTTCTCAAACGATGCACGATATGTGCTAGGAAAACATGATCATCTGTTTGCTCAGTGGATAAAGCATCTAATAGGATATCTGTTATCAATGCTGGTTTATTTTCAATTTGAGGAAGCACTTTTTTCAGTTGCATCTCCGCTTTTTTCTTGGTTTCAATAATTGCAAGAATTCTTTTTGATTCAAGAATAATATCTTCAAGCAGACATAGGCTTAGCGTGTTCTGCAAAGCCCATAGCTCAGCTGTGGTTAGCTCTCGTTCTTTCTGGTATTCAACCAACAGTCGGCGGAGCGAGCTTCCTGTCAGGTGGCGATTGCACGCGATTATTTCACGTGCCAGCGCGTATATACGTGGATAGCCCTTAACCTTGCCTTGATTGATAATTGGAAGTGTTTTAAATCTGTTTGATCCGCCTGATGCCTGAAACTTTTTCAGCTCCCTGTATAATAAGTGGAAGTTCTCAAACAACCACAAAGAAGACGGGATCATTGAGATGAATTCGGCTGGGACTTTTCCCAGTTTGCGACGAATCAATTGCAATCTAAAATATACCGCCCAGTGAATTCTACGTACTGTTGTGGTAAAACGCCGCCGAGAGGACAAATGTTGCTGACTGATCTGTCTAATATGATTGACCGATTCCAGCTCGTCAAGATCATGTTTTGATATTGCTTCACTATGAGAAGGCCAGATGATTTTTTGCAAATACTGGTGTTTCACAAGTTGGTATATGAGCTGTAAAAGCAACCCCAAAAGGATAACAATAGCTATTATCAGCAAGTGATACCATTCAATCATTTTCATGATGCTTTGAACAAAACTAAACATGTTTTCTCCTGTCAATTTCTGAAAAGCATAATGCTCTTCTGGTTTTTTTGTCAGGATAGTATGAGTCTTGTACCCTTGTCATCAAGTAAGGCACAACTATCAGAAACATAAAACATGCCAATGTCTATTATTAAGTTATTTCGGCTAAGCCTGCAGAAATTATCAAGGTTGATCTTTGCAAGCCGGAAAGGCTGATCAATAAATGAAAAACAAAGGCAGATATAAGTCTATA
>CAZSLR010000092.1:0-8161 GCA_964607635.1 uncultured Oscillospiraceae bacterium | reverse complement strand
CCTAGCACTTGGCGAATCAAATCTGCATACCGGTGAAGGTGGCAGCCGTGGAGATATTACAATACCAGATATTCAAAAGAAGCTTCTGGACGCGGTTTACGCAGCAAATAAAAATGTCATAGTGTTGGTTTTTGCCGGCCGTCCGCTGGACATCCGTGATATTCAGGCCAAGGCTGAGGCGATACTATATGTCTGGATGCCGGGAACAGAAGGCGGCAACGCGATCGTTGACACCTTATATGGCGATACCGCACCACAGGGCAAGCTTTCGATGTCGCTTCCTTACAGTGTCGGCCAGGTTCCGGTTTATTACAGCGAAATGAGGACCGGCAGACATACAGAGGACGGCGCCGAGCCGACTAACCGCTTCCTGACCAAGTATTGTGATATCCCCAATGATCCGCTCTACCCCTTCGGCTTCGGGCTAAGCTATACTGAGTTCAGTATCTCGCCTGTCAGACTTAGTTCAGATAAGCTGAGCTCTGACACGATGGTAAAAGCCGTGGCCACTGTTAAAAATATTGGCAGCAGGACAGGCGTTGAGACAGTTCAACTATACATTCGTGATGAATTCGCAAACGTCGCCAGACCTGTACGTGAGCTAAAGGGTATAAAACAAGTAAAGCTTGAGCCTGGACAAGAAGCTGAGGTTGAGTTTGAAATCGATGCCAATATGCTGCGCTTCTATGATATAAACATGGAGTATAAGGCACAGCCTGGAAGCTTCACTGTCTGGATCGGCAATAGCAGCAAAACACAAAACAGCGCCTGTTTCAAATTGATTTGATCGAAAACGAAAGATACTAAGTTTGATTTGAACTAACAACGTGGGAGGTAATTGAAATGAAATTTACTGAGGGTTTCTGGCTTCGCAGTGAACTGGCGAACGCTCTCTATGCCTCGGAGGCATATGAAATGCAACCAGTCAAAAATGGTATGCGCATTCTGGCTCCCGTGGCAAAAATTGAATCGCGCGGCGCAACGCTCAATCAGCCCACGATCACACTGGAATTCAGAGCGACCGGCAAAAACGCTGTCACGATCAGAGCATGGCATTTTGCCGGCTATGATACACGACTGCCACGATTTGAAACCAATGAAACAGAGCGCGCGGTCACGATTAACGAAACAGAGATCGAGTATCGGATGAGCTTCGATGACCTCACGATCGTAGTAACAAAATATCCCTTCGGCTACCGCTTCGAATCTCAAGGCAAGATCATTACTGACTGCGGCTTCCGCAATCTAGGATATATGCGCTGGAACAGGCAGCCCTCAACAATGCTGCCGCAAGCTAATTATCTTGAAGAGACTCTATGCGAGCCATATATGCTGACTGAGTTATCAGTTGGTCCGGAGGAGAGCATATATGGCTTAGGCGAGCGGTTTACCGCTTTTGCCAAGAACGGCCAGACCGTTCAGACCTGGAACGAGGACGGCGGTACAGCTTCAGATATCGCTTACAAATCAGTGCCTTTTTATCTCAGCAATCGCGGTTATGGTGTGTTTGTTAATCATACGGGCAATGTATCCTTCGAGGTAGCCAGCGAGAAGGTTGGCTATGTAGGCTTCTCAGTTCCCGGCGAGGAGCTTGAATACACCTTCTTCTACGGCCCTGATCTGAAAAACGTTCTCAAAGCATATACTGATCTAACTGGTAAACCTGCACTGCCGCCGGCCTGGTCCTTCGGACTCTGGCTGTCGACCTCATTTACCACTAATTATGATGAAGCGACGACCAGCTCATTTATTGAGGGTATGGCCGAACGTGACATCCCGCTTAGTGTTTTCCATTTTGACTGCTTCTGGATGCGCGAGTTCCGTTGGTGTGATTTTGAGTGGGATGAGCGGGTTTTCCCGGATACAAAAGCTATGCTGCAGCGCTATAAGGAAAAAGGGCTTAAGATCTGTGTCTGGATCAATCCTTATGTGGCGCAGAATACTGAGATGTTCCAAGAAGGCATGCGCGAAGGCTATTTGCTCAAACGAGCTGATGGTAAGGGCGTCTGGCAGACTGATAATTGGCAGGCCGGGATGGCTGTTGTTGATTTCACAAATCCTGCCGCCTGCGACTGGTACTGTTCTAAGCTTAAGCGCCTGATCGACGTGGGCGTTGACTGTTTCAAAACAGACTTCGGTGAGAGGATCCCGGTAAATGTCGTATATCACGACGACAGTGATCCGATTGCCATGCATAATTACTACACATTCCTCTATAACAAGTGCGTATTCGAGCTGCTTCAGCAGGAAAAAGGCGAGGGTGAGGCAGTTCTCTTTGCCCGCAGCGCTACCGCCGGCTCGCAGCAATTTCCGGTGCATTGGGGCGGTGACTGCATGGCAACTTATCCCTCGATGGCAGAAACACTTCGCGGGGGCTTGTCTTTTGCCATGAGTGGTTTTTCCTTCTGGAGTCACGATATCTCTGGCTTCGAGAGCACAGCGACGCCGGATCTTTATAAGCGTTGGGCGGCATTTGGACTGATGTCAACACATAGCCGTCTGCATGGCTCGACCAGCTATCGCGTGCCCTGGCTCTTCGACGAAGAAGCAAATGAAGTCGTCAGTGCTTTTACCAAGCTTAAATGCCGTCTGATGCCTTATATTTACAGTAAATCAGTACAGGCAAGCCGCGAAGGTGTGCCGGTCATGCGGCCGATGGTGCTTGAGTTCACTCATGATCCTGCCGTCCGCTATCTTGATCTGCAGTATATGTTGGGCGATTCGCTGCTGGTCGCACCGGTTTTCTCGGCTGACAGCAAGGTGCGCTTCTATCTGCCTGAGGGCCGCTGGACCGATCTGCTGAGCGGTCAGGCTCGTGAGGGAGGCCGCTGGTTTGAGGCTCAATACGATTATTTCTCAATGCCGCTCTACATACGCGAGAACAGCCTGCTGCCGATGGGTACTGTTTCAGAGCGACCGGATTATGATTATGCCAAGGATCTGGAGCTGCACTACTATCTGCCTTCCGCGGACGGAAGCACTTGCCGCGACATTGTTGATGTTAACGGCAATGTAGTTGCCAGCGTTGAGGCATCTCGAAATGGTGATACGATCAAATTCAAAGGGCTGCTGGTCGATGCCGGCTGGAAAATCATCCTTCATAACGGAACTGATGAGATCACAACCATAATGGCAAAAGGCGAGTCCATGGCAGTTAAGCTCTAGTTTTGCTGTGCGGTTATCGCCTAACATTTTAACGAGGGAGGCCTTCGGATGAAGATTGCGATTATTGGTGCCGGCAGCAGCTATACACCGGAGCTGATTGAAGGACTAATTACCCGACGTGACTCCTTGCAAGTGAATGAAATAGCGTTGGTGGATATCGAAGCTGGTCGGAGCAAGCTTGAAATTATTGAGGCTTTCAGCAAACGAATGCTAAAAAGAGCTGGTCTCAATATAAAAATAAGTGCCGGTATTGATCGTCGATCAGCACTTGCCGGCAGTTCGTATGTCATAACACAGATTCGAGTTGGCGGACTTGCTGCCAGAGAGCTAGATGAGAAAATACCAACTGAGCATGGAGTTATCGGGCAGGAAACAACAGGTGCGGGCGGCATGGCTAAGGCGCTTAGAACCATACCTGTGATACTGGATATTGCTCATGAGATGGAGGAGCTTTGCCCACAGGCATGGCTGGTCAATTTTACCAATCCATCTGGAATCGTGACCGAAGCTGTTCATAAGCATTCTAGTATTCGCTGTGTAGGATTATGCAACGCGCCGATGAATATGCAGCGAACTTTAGCTGCTAGCCTTAAGCTTGCTCCTGAAGATGTAGACATAAGTTATGTTGGACTTAATCATCTCAGCTGGATCAGCAGAATATGGGTCAGAGGTGAGGACCTTACTGATGAGCTTTACGCCCGGCAGGATTTCGTCGACCAGGTCGCTTCGATTCTAGGTGATGAACCAGTAAATAAAATGATTGTTTCCGGCAACAGGTTGATTCCCTCTTATTACCTCAAATATTTCTATCATCCTGCCAGGCAGATCGAGGCCGACAGACAGGCTCTGGCAGATGGCAGCGGTACAAGAGCTGTTCAGGTCGAGCGTGTTGAAAAAGAGCTGTTCGAAATATATGCTCTTGAAACAACTGATTCCAAGCCTGAGCAGTTGTCCAAGCGAGGTGGAGCCTGGTATTCAGAAGCTGCGCTCACTCTGATCGAGAGTCTTGAAAACACTGATGGCAGCATGCATATAGTTAATGTACTTAATCAAGGTGCGATCAGTGATCTGCCGGACGACTGTATTGTTGAAACAAACTGCTATGTAGATGGAAGCGGTGTGAGACCATTGGTTTCGGGTGCTCTGCCGGCAGAGATCGCCGGCCTTGTTAAGACGATAAAAGGGTATGAGCAGTTAGTTGTAGAAGCTGCAGTGACCGGTAGTCGTGAACAAGCATTGGCAGCAATGCTGCTCAATCCCTTAATTTCTGATGCAGATATTGCATATCCACTTCTAGAAGCTTTGCTGGAAGCACATAGAAAATATCTGCCAGTTTTCTTCAGAACATAATAGGTAACGGCTTAAGACGGAGGTCGGCATGAGTCAAAATAATTATGATTTGAGAAAAATAGTACTAGCAGTTGACGGCGGTGGTACAAAAACAAGGCTTGTTATTGGAGATAACCGTGGTCAGCTGCTGGCAGATATAACCGGTGCTGGCAGTAATCATCAGATATGTGGTGTTCAGGGAGTTTTCAATGTTATTGATGGACTGCTATCTGAAGCATTGCAATTATCCGGCCTTGATAAGAAGCAAATAGATTACGCTGTTCTTGGCCTGGCCGGTGCCGATATGCCAGAAGATTTTGAAATGCTGAGAAAGCTTCTGCAGCCGGCTTTTGCCGGGATAGATTTTGACGTAGTGAACGATGCCTGGATCATTATGAGAGGTGGCTTACCACGTTCTGTAGGGGCTGTATGCATATGTGGCACAGGTACGAATGCTGCTGCGGAAAATGTTCGCGGCGAGAAGGCCATACTTAGATCGCTTGATTACATAATTGGCAGCTATGGTGGTGGTGGAGATATTGCAGCTGAGGCTCTGCACTATGCGTTCAGAGCAGATGAGAAAACAGGTGATGCAACAAAGCTTGCGCAGGAGCTGCCATCTTTGTTTGGCGTAAACAAGCTTGATGACATGATACCGATGGTCTATCCTCGACCAAGTAAGACAGCACTGGCTAAAATGAATAGAATTTCTGAGCTTGTATTCAAACTGGCCAATGAGGGTGATGTTGTCTGTCAGGACATATTGATCGATATGGGCAAAGTGTTAGGTAAAATGGTTTCAGGAGTTATTGAACGAACTGGACAGAGCAGATCATATATTAATGTAGTGATGGGGGGAAGAGTTCTGACAGGAGACTCACCGCTTATTCGCGATGCGTTGGCTCTGGAACTTCACAAAAAAGTACCGCATGCAGAGTTGATCAAATCATGGCTTCCGCCTGTAGCGGGCGCTTGGCTGATGGCCCTGGACAAGCTTGATCCCCATAATAAACATAGAAGTGAAGTGAAAGCAGAAATTGAAGCGTCTTTTTTGTGAACTAGATTTTCTCAAAAAAAGGTCTGGCACCATAACTTCCTTGTGCGCTGCTATCCGAAATGGTTTTTTGTTCGTTGTCCGCAGCGATGTCACTATAGAAAACAACCTGGCTCTTGCCGTTAGTTTTAGCTTGATACATAGCGATATCAGCACGTTTGAGCAATTCCTCTGATATAGTGCTGTCATCAGGATAAGCTGAGGCGCCTATACTTACTGTGGCGCTGACTTCATTGCCGTCGATCATGTAAGGCTGCAGCGCACGCTTATGAATCGCGTTGAGACATGATTTGATACGGCTGTCTTCTACGTCATTTCTGATTATCAGACCAAGCTCGTCGCCACCAAGTCTGCCGATTATATCTGAAACATGAAGTTCGCTCTTGATTCTTGATGCCAGCTCCTGGAGAACATGATCACCGGCATGGTGACCAAGTGTGTCGTTGACCAGCTTGAAATCATCTATGTCAATGAAGACAATATATAGCTTGCGGTCATGCTCAGCACTGAATTTGATCTGTTGGTTAAGTTCATTGATAAAGGATTTGCGGTTCAGTACGCCGGTCAACCCATCGTAATAGGCCAACTCCCTGAGCTCGCTCTCCTGATTACGCAGCAAATTAACTTGAGTTTTAATTTTGCGCTTATATGCCCCGATCAGGAGGACTATGATCAACACGCCCAGATAGGAGAGTATTCCAGGCATAGAGTCAAGAGATTGGCTGCGGAACACATACATCAGTGAGCTGAACAGGCTAAGGATATTAAGACAAAGCGCCAAAATGAAGAAGCTCTTGCCTCCGAGCAAAACAAGACTGACAGCCAATAGCATCTGAATCTGGGTAACAACGCCGTTAGCGATCGGACAAGGGATCTCGAGTCCGAAATAATTATGGGGTTCAATTTGCCGGGCATGTTGCTGGAGCCAGAGCGCAAGATAAACATAAATGACCGTGCCTGCGGCCATAATTAAAATCTGAATGATCGGTTTATTGAGCCAGCGTTTATTTTCTAACATTTTCAGCTCCCAAGCATTATACATCTGCGCGATAGATAAAGAATCTGGTGGAGTAGTGCTCGCGCCATTATAAAAAAAATAATATCCAGTAAGGCTTCAAAGTTAATTGTATTCATTATACATCCAATCATATTGTCATTGGTAGTCACAAATTTCTATAATGGTCAGTATTCAGCAAATATTGACTTGTAAATTGTCAAAAGATATAACGCAATTCGATATAGATAATTATCAATAATAATTACGATTGTGTGATTATGATTAGAAATACGCATAATTTTTTGTGCTCTGAAATAATTAGTTATGATAAAATGTGAATATTGTTTTTATACGCTGATGCGTAAGATCAGAGCCTTGTAGATAAGGCTGCTTGCTAAGTGGGCAGAAATGTAGAAGGGAAGATTATGGCTATGATGAAACAGGATATTGATTTTTCAGTTTACCGTAAAAACTATCCAGACAAAAACGGATTCTTCGGCAAATACGGAGGCTCGTTTATTCCACCACAGCTGGAGGATGAGTTCAAAAATATCTATACGGCCTATGAAACAATTTGTCAGAGCTCCAAGTTTATCAGCGAGCTCAGACGTATCCGCAAGGAATTTCAGGGCAGACCTACGCCAACCTATCATTGTGAGAGGTTGTCAAATTCAATCAGTAATACACAGATATATCTCAAACGTGAGGATCTGAACCACACCGGCGCTCATAAGCTGAATCATTGCATGGGTGAGGGTCTTCTGGCTAAATACCTTGGTAAGAAGAAACTGATCGCTGAGACCGGTGCCGGACAGCATGGAGTCGCACTGGCAACGGCTGCTGCTTTCTTCGGTTTAAAATGCGATATCTACATGGGCGAGGTCGATATAGCTAAGCAGGCACCAAATGTCGCCCGTATGAAGCTGCTGGGAGCCAGAGTTGTTCCCGTCAGCCATGGACTGAAAACACTGAAAGAAGCTGTAGACGCGGCTTTTGAGGCGTACATGCAGGAATATGATGAAGCGATTTATTGTATAGGATCTGTTGTAGGACCCCATCCTTTCCCCTTGATGGTCAGAGATTTTCAGACGGTTGTCGGTATCGAGGCCAGAGAGCAGTTCCTGGAAATGACAGGGAATCTTCCTGACGCGGTCGTCGCCTGTGTCGGCGGCGGTTCAAACGCAGCTGGCATTCTGACTCCATTCCTGGCTGATCCGGTCAAGCTGTATGGTGTTGAGCCAATGGGCAGAGGCCCCAAGAAGGGCGATCACGCAGCCAGTCTGACTTATGGTTCAGAGGGTGTCATGCATGGGTTCAACTCAATTATGCTGCAGAATGAGAAGGGCGAACCTGATCCTGTTTACTCGATAGCCAGCGGACTTGATTACCCGTCCGTAGGACCTGAGCATGCCTTCCTCAGAGAGCTGGGCCGTGTTGAGTATGGCTCTGCCACAGATGAAGAAACGATCGATGCTTTCTTCAAGCTATCACGTCTCGAGGGTGTTATTCCAGCGCTTGAGAGCGCACATGCTGTTGCCTATGCTATGAAACTGGCTGCTGAAATGGGTTCAGGTTCAATTCTGGTCAATTGCTCGGGCAGAGGAGACAAGGATCTT
>CAZSLR010000091.1:5552-8304 GCA_964607635.1 uncultured Oscillospiraceae bacterium | reverse complement strand
GACAAGCAACTATCAACACACAACGGAGGTATTGAAAATGACAACATCGATTTTCCTGGCCTTGTCTGGCGGCTTGATCGGACTTCTGATCACAGCAGCCGTCATTGTTCTTCTGCTGTTCTGGCTCGCAGGAACCTATAACAGCTTCATCAGAAAACGCAATGTAGTTGATGAATCCTTCTCAACTATGGATGTTTATCTCAAAAAGCGTTTCGACTTGATACCTAACATTGTCGAAACGGTAAAAGGCTACGCCGCCCATGAGAAGGAAACTCTTGCTCAGGTTATCAAGGCAAGAAGCATGATAAGTGAGGCTTCAACACCAGAGCAGAGACTGGCAGGCGAGAACGCCTTGACTGGAACGCTGCGCTCACTTTTCGCGGTTGCTGAAGCATACCCTGATCTAAAAGCAAATACAAATTTCTTGAATCTGCAAAATCAGCTGACTGAAATAGAAAATGATATAGCTCAATCCAGAAAATACTACAATGCCTGTGTCAGAGATTTCAACATCAAGGCAGAGTCTTTTCCCAGCAATATAATTGCCGGCATGTTCGGCTTCAAGAAGTTCCCGATGTTCGAGGTCGAGAACGAGCAGGAAAGACAGAATGTAAAGGTCCAATTCTGATTATGGCAGGCTCAGCATACCAAGGCCGCGGCAAGAATAAACAGGGCAGGGGTTTATTGTTGGCGATCATAATGATCGCCGCTCTGCTCCTGCCCTTTGTCTTCGATAGCATAGTCGTTTCAACAGAAGTACAAGCCGCAGCCGATAGTGGCTATGTTATCGAGAATATGCAGGTTAATATCGACGTAACAGATAAGCATGTCTATAAGATCGATCAGAGCATAGATGTGAACTTCCTGATGGACAGCCGAGGGATATTCGTTCATACACCTTATCTGATGAATGTCAGTCTGCCAGGAGCAGATGAAACAAGATATAAGGCAAGAGTACGCAAAATCAAGGTCCCCGGCTATGAGACCGAATCATACACTGAAAACGGAAGTCAGGTCATCAGAATCGGTGATCCCGATGTTTACCTCAGCGGACGACACTCCTATTCAGTGAGCTACTGGTTTGATATCGGTATGGATCATTCAGAATCAGCTGATTTTCTCTATTACAACATCGTGGGGCCTCAGTGGACAACAAATATGGAGCAGGTCAGCTTCAGCATCAATATGCCCCATGATTTCGATCCATCAGGTCTTAACTTCACAGTTGGCTCCTACGGCAGCGAGGATAATACGCGTGTAGAGTATACAGTCAGCGGCCGGACGATCACCGGCACTGTTCCAGGAGGCCTCAATGCTTTTGAAGGCTTAACAGTTTATCTCGAGCTGCCGCAAGGCTACTACGCCGGGGCCAAACACAACTATTTTGCTGATGTGATGGCAATACTGCTATCGCTGGCTGCACTTATTCTTGTTGTAATTCTCTACCTGCGCTTCGGACGCGATCGCTATGTACCGGAGACGGTTGAGTTCTATCCGCCTGAAAAAATCGACCCGGCACATGCCGGCTATCTGGCAGACGGTGCCGCAGACAGCAAGGATATGATCGCGCTTATAATGTACTGGGCGGATCAGGGCTATCTGCACATTATTGAAGAAAATAAAAAAATCGCGCTCCGGCGCCTTCGCGAGCTGCCACCAAGCAGTCCTAAGTATCAATTGACGATCTTCAACGGCATCTTCTCTGCAGGCGACTATATCACACTCGATTCATTGAAGGAAAAATTCTATACCACAATGACTACTGGCAAAAGCCAGCTGCAGGGAGCTTATCAGGATAAGATCATGGAGCCGTCCAGCCGTAAGGCTCAGGGCGGAGCTGTAATACTTGCTGTCGTACCAATAGTCATTTCTGTTATAAGAACACTGCTCTCCAGACCATTTGACACTACCGAGCTTGTTTTCATAGCCGGAGGTCTCTGTTTTGGTCTGACACTATTCTGGGAAGCAGTTCTCATTAACAACAGAATGCGTTGGAGAATACGTTCGAAGGTCGGAAGAGTTATCCCAATTATCGGTGCGGCTATTCTATTGCCGATCCTATATTTACTCTTTCTAGCTTCAGTGCAGGATCTTTCAAGAGACCCGCTGGGTTCGACCATAATTTCAATTGTCTGCTCGCTCGCGATCATTCCCTTTGCGGTCATAATGGATAGACGTACCGCAAAAGGACAAGAGCTATACTCACGTTTGATGGGCTTCAGAAGCTTCATGCTTAGAGCAGAAAAAGGCAGACTGGAGGCACTGGTTCAGGACAACCCTTCATACTTCTATGACATCCTGCCATATGCTTATGTTCTTGGCGTTTCAGACAAGTGGGCAAAAAACTTCGATGGTCTGGCCATTCAACCCCCGACCTGGTATTACACGGACACCATGTCCGCGTTTACAGTTATGCATTTCGCAAATCAGATGAACCGAACGGCCAGCGACATGAACCGCGTCATGATCTCACAGCCCGCCTCCAGCTCCGGCGGCGGCAGCGGCGGTTTCGGTGGCGGCGGTGGCGGCTTCTCCGGCGGCGGTTTCGGCGGCGGCGGCGGCGGACGCTGGTAAGAAACAAAACCAATAACAATAAACTTATAAGCAATAAAAAGGAGCTCTCGGACAGCAATGCCTGAGAGCCCTTTTTACTTCAATCTTGCACTGAAGTAATTCAAGGAATGCTGGAGGCCTCACTTGTTTCCGCGAAATCATGCACCATAACGATGGCTAAAAAGCTTTGATGACTGTT
>CAZSLR010000091.1:0-5452 GCA_964607635.1 uncultured Oscillospiraceae bacterium | reverse complement strand
TTGTTTCCGCGAAATCATGCACCATAACGATGGCTAAAAAGCTTTGATGACTGTTGCTATTCCTGTCAATCTTGCACTGAAGTAATTCAAGGAATGCTGGAGGCCTCATTTGTTTCCGCGAACATTCCGCAGGAACACAGTGACGAGGACCGTGAGCGGAAATTATTGAGGCCTCCAGCTATTTCGTTTTCTCACATTGCGAGCAATACCCATATATCTCTATTTTATGCCCGGTAACACGGAAGTTTTCCTCTTGCAGTCCGGGACTGAAGCCAACGGCTGCGATTGGACAGTTGTCCATTGGAATTATTCTGTGACAAACGACGCAGATAGCGTAATGAGTATGTTGGTAGCGGTCCAGTCCATATACAGCCTGATCCTGACCTAGAAGAGTGCTCTTGACGGCTA
The DNA here is from genome assembly GCA_964607635.1 of uncultured Oscillospiraceae bacterium. GTDB lineage: Bacteria > Bacillota > Clostridia > Saccharofermentanales > UBA5734 > JAAYFZ01. Next base: position 5,044 of record CAZSLR010000091.1, on the reverse strand, counting down.
TTTCCTTCTCGACGAAGAGCTCCAGAACTCTATAAATCGTGGACAGCCAGATTTGCTCTCCTGTTTTCTCAACCTCAGCTAGAATTTCTACAGCACTCATCGGTGCGGTTGCCTGCTTCAGAATCTCCATAACCAGCTTGCGTGGCTTGGTCTGCCTAACTGAGGCTAGCTTCCGGTCAAGCTCCGAGTCCACTGTGAGATGATCATGTTTATGCTCTGTCATAAGACATCACCCACTTCCTGATTAGGCAATTCTTTTACAAGCTGGTCAGTAAAATGCCTGCCGCCCAAACGACTGAGCAAGGCTTTTGCCAGAATGATAATTATCAGAATGACTACACCTATCAGGACGATGGTTCCGCCTGGTCTCAGGTCGGCGTAATAAGAGAGAAAGAGTCCGGACATTGTGAAAACAATGGCAAATAAAACTGATAAAGAAATGGTTTGACGATAGCTGCGTGCCAGCTGCATCGCGCAGGCCGTCGGTACTACCATCAGGGAGGATACCACAAGAGCTCCGACTGTTCTGGCAGCTACAGAAACAGTGATAGCAGTCAGTAATGTGAAGATGAAATTTACCAGCTTAACAGGAACACCGGCCAGTCTGGCTGAGGCTTCGTCAAGCGCGATGTAGAAGAGCTCTTTATAAAGCAGGATGAAGCCTATAAAAACTACTGCACTTACTATTATCACAAGCAGCTGTTCGAAGTCGCTGATGGCAACAATGCTGCCAAACAGAAAGCTGTTGAAATTGGCAGAGTTGCTGACAAATCCCGAGAGTACGCCGGCAAGGCCAATTCCTGCTGATGTCACGATAGCGATCGAGAGCTCAGAGTAACGTGGCAGCTTCTTGCGAATGACCTCAATACTGAGGGCGGCGATGATACTGACCGCGATCGCACCCAAGACCGGGTTGATGCCAAGCAGCAAGCCGGCAGCGACACCAGCAAGTGATGTGTGTGAGAGCGCGTCGCCGATCATTGAGAGGCGTTTGAAAACAACAACTGTTCCTACAAGAGGAATGATAATGGCGAGCAGCAGGCCTGCGAGGAGAGCTCTGCGCATGAAATCATATTGAAGTATTTCCAGCATACTTACTCTCCCTCTTCGTGGCTGTGCTGATGGTCTGGATGCTGATGCCTATGTGCCAGCTCGATCTTCATCTGATCCCTGCCTAGACAGACCATGGTTCCATCCTCTAGACAGAATGAACGTTCAACGTGGTCAGCTGATTTTGCCATATCGTGCGTAACAACAAGTATAGTCAAGCCTGCTTCCTTGTTTAATCTGGCCAGTAACGCGAAGTGAGCCTCAGCGTTAGCGGCATCCACTCCGGTAGTAGGCTCGTCCAGAAGCACCAGCTCAGGAGAGGCAACCATAGCCCGGGCCAACAAGACCCGCTGCTGCTGACCTCCAGAGAGCTCGCCAATCGGCCGTCTGATAAAATCCTGCATACCAACCAGCTCAAGCGCGTCTTGTGCTTTCGCACGTGCCTTCTTGCCTGCCAGCTTGAGAAATCCAACATCCTCATAGAGATGCGCCAGTACCACTTCCTCGACAGTCGCCGGGAAGCCACTGTAGGTTGCAGCCCTGTTTTGCGCGACATAACCTATTCTCGACCAGTTACGCAGCTGATGAGGATTCTTGCCCAGTATCTTTACCGAGCCCTGGAGAGGAACAAGCTCGCCCAGCAAAATTTTCAGAAGTGTGCTTTTGCCCGATCCATTCGCGCCCAGCAGAGAGACGAACTCACCTGGCATAACTGTAAGGCTTACATCATCAAGCACAAGATTCTGGTTATAGGCGAAGCTTACACGATCAACCTCGATGACCGGAGAAGCTGTTGGATCTGAAATCACGCAGTTTGCCTGTCTTCTTACTACTTCCACGATACACTCACGCTCCTTCGCCCAAATATTTCTCAATAGTCGCAAGATTCGCACGCATGACCGAAATATAATCATCACCAGCGTTTGCCTGCTCGTCTGTCAAACCCTCCAACGTACTGAGTACAGCCGTTTCGACCCCGACGGCATCGGCTATCGTTTGCGCCACCTTAGGACTTACCAACGACTCGAAAAATATAACGCTGATTTCCTTTTCTCTGGCCAGATCGATAATTTCTGCCATTCTGGCAGGACTTGGTTCGTCCTCAGGTGATAAGCCGGAAATAGCGATCTGTTCAAGACCATAAGCACCAGCCAGATAGCCATAGGCTTCATGCGCGACGACCAGTTCATGATTCTTCAGCTTATCGAGACGATTATGGAATTCTTCATCGAGAGCCTCGAACTCGGCTTTTGCCTGTGTGAAATTATCCTGGTAAAAGCCGGCACCTTCGGGGTCCGCAGTGATGAAGGCGTCGCGGATAGCTTCCATCTGTTCTATCGCCAGCAAGGGATCAAGCCAAACATGAGGATCGTTGTCGCCATGGTCATGCCCATCTTCATCGTCATGATCGTCCTCATCAATATGTGATTCCTCTGTATGACCCTCTGTACTCTCTTCGTGGTCGTCAGCATCAGTATGCTCCGCGTCTTCGTCATGAGCATGGCTGTGACCCTCTCTTAGCTCCAGACCAGCCGCGGTTTCGACAGAGATAAGCTTGTCGCTGGATACAGCCTCGAGAATCGTACCGACCCAATGCTCCATGCCGGCACCGTTGTAAACAAAAACATCTGCCTTCTCAAGCTTGACAATATCGCTTGCCGACGGCTCCCAGGAATGTGGTTCAACGCCAGATGGCACCATATTTGTGAGCTCGATCCTGGAACCACCTATTCTCGAAGCGAAATCATACATCGGATAGAAGCTGGCAACAACGCTTAGAACTGGCTGATCGTTTGCGTTTTCGGCAGATGCATCTGTCAGCTCAGTCTGCCCTGACTGCTCAGTCTGTCCAGATTGCTGGATATTCTGTTTATTACCACCTGCACATCCGGTCAGCATGATCAGCATCAGAGTTGTAAGCATAACCGCGGTCAACTGTAACAACGATTTATTGCTTGTATCAGGTTTTGTTTTGGAGTTCTTGTTTTGCTTTTTAAATACCATATTAATTCGATCTCGCCATCGTTTTGGGGACGAATAACAGATCTTCACCTCCGAATTTTGCTTTTGCGATTGATTCGCATTTGCAAATACTATGATAAAACTGTTAGAGCTTCAAGTCAAGCAAGCGCTTAATGTTACGCAACTGAAAACAGCCTGCCTTGTTATAGTAGGCAAGCTGTTTTTGAACAAGATAGTTTACTGGTTTTTTCGAAAATATTGCTTCTTAGGAGAGCTGGAATCTGCCTGTGAGCTCATTTAGCAGCTGAGCCTGACTGGATAGCTCTTCACTTGCGGCGGCGCTCTCTTCAGCAGTCGCAGAGTTCGACTGAACAACGTTCGAGACCTGAGCAACGCCCTCATTTATCTGCGCCAGACCAGAAGCCTGTTCATTAGACGCATATGCTATATTGCTGATTATTTCAGCAGTTCGGGTGACATCAGCAACGATCTGCTCTAGAGATTTCGCGGTCTCATCAGCTATTTCATTTCCGTCACCGACTTTTGCAATAGAGCCCTCGATAAGAAGTGTTGTTTCTCTGGCGGCTTCAGCGCTTCTTGCCGCGAGATTACGTACTTCCTCGGCAACAACCGCGAAGCCCTTGCCATGTTGACCTGCACGGGCGGCCTCAACCGCTGCGTTTAGGGCAAGAATGTTGGTCTGGAACGCGATATCATCAATTACCTTGATGATTTTGGAAATGCTGTTGGAGGACTCGCTTATTTCATTCATCGCTTCGATCATGCGCTGCATCTGGCTGTTGCCTTGCTTAGCGTTATCTCTTGCTTGAGCAGACAGAGAATTAGCCTCACCTGCGCTGGTCGCGTTCTGCCTGGTCTGTGATGCTATCTGTGTTATTGTAGCTGTCAGCTCCTCAATCGAGCTGGCCTGTTCGGTCGTTCCCTGTGAAAGTGTCTGACTGCCCTGTGATACCTGCTTAGAACCAGCTGCCACCTGGTCGGCAGCTACTCTTATCTCACCGATTATGCTGTTAAGCGATGTAATTATTAAATTGAGCGCAAGCTTGATCTGACCGAAATCACCTAAATAATCACGATCGATCTCAAGCGCGAGATTTCCGCGTGAAATCTCAGACAAGACAGTTGATATCTCCTCGATATAGCCGCCCAAAGAATCGAGAGTCGCATTAAGAGCCTCTTTGATCTTCGCATGGTCACCCTTGTAATCACCGGTTACACGAACCTCGAGATTACCGACGGCCATCTCGGATAATACCTCCGAGGCCTCCTCTACCGGCTTGATTACAGCATCAAGAGTATCGTTGACACCACCAACTATAACCGCGTAGTTACCCTGAAGAGCGGAGCTGTCGGCTCGATGCGATAAATTGCCGCCAATCGCGTTTTCAACGAGCTCATCCATCTCTGATTTCATGATGTTAAGCGAGGTAACGACCTTGTTGATATCATCTATCAGCTTGGCATAGCTGCCCTGATACTTATTTTCAAGTAAGCTATCATAGCGGCCCTCGGCCATTTGATTCATAAAATCAGAGGCCGCCTCGATAGGATCAACAACAGCATCCAAGGTAGCGTTGATCCCCTCAACTATCTTTCTATACTCTCCGCTATGTTTATCTGCGTTCGCTCTAACTGATAGATTACCAGCAACAGCGGCTTCTACTAATCTATTAGTGTCAGCAGCCATTTCTCTGATCGAATCTACCATGGTTTGGAGTGCTGGCGTGATCTCATCGTTATCATCCAGCTTGGGGAAGTCCATACTGACATCACCATCGGCGATTCGTCTCATATTGGCAAAAACACCATGCTGCATCAGAGTTGAGAACTGGTCCAGAGCATGCCCCATTCTGCCGATCTGATCGCCAGTCTTAAGATTCAGTCTGGTATCAAAATGACCCTTGGCCATGCGTTCTATAATTTTCAGCGTTTTGCCTACAGGCCTGGTTATTGATAGAGATACCAGAATAGCCATAATCAATGCTACTAGAATCGATGCACCGACTACAGC
>CAZSLR010000090.1:0-8341 GCA_964607635.1 uncultured Oscillospiraceae bacterium | reverse complement strand
CTTTTTGGCTTAGGTGGCAATGATATATTTATTGTTGACTCAGCTGATAATGCAAATAGAAACAGAATATGGGATTTTAAATCCGGTGATGTTATTCAACTGAAAACTGAAAATTCTTTAGTATCCACTGAGGCTATGGGAATTATTCTAAACGAGGCAGCAACTATGGATCTTGATGAGGATGGTCAAATGGACGATATCCGACTTGTTTTTTTAGGTTGTAACATTGATCTTATTAATGTCTCATCAACTAATCTGCAATCTGGTGAAAACGGAATTTACCTGACTAATACTTCACCTGTTTTATCTATTACGGATGATTCACTGCCTCAAATTTATTCATTACCTTTTAATTCAATTCAAATAGCCCCTGATGGACTACTCAACGATGCTGATGGTGACAATCATTGGCATCATGGTAAACTAAGTGTTCAAACTGATACAAATGCAACTCCCTCCGACGTTTTTAGTATTCTAGACAATAACAATACCTCTCCGAATATTACAACAGTTCAGGGGAATACAATTTTAAGTAATGCATATCTAGTTATAGGTCGGTTTTCTCTTACAAATGGCGGTGTTAATGGTTCAACTCAACTAGAAATAACCTTCTATAGCACAGCTACAAATGAAATTATTCAAGAAGTGATGCGCTCAATTCAATTTTCAACTTCAGAAAAAGGCTCAGGCAAAAGAACTATAATTATAAGGGCGACTGACCTCGCTGGAGCTTATTCTGAAGATTCCCGCCCTATTGTTATTGATGTTCAAGACTATGACATTTCATTCAATAGCAACGGCGGAAGCGCAATTAGCCCTATAAAAGCAGATTATAATACCCTTATCACAGCCCCTACATCTCCATCGAAGACAGGCTACAGTTTTGCTGGCTGGTATAGAGACGTGGGATTAGCGACAGCATGGAATTTCACAGTTGATAGAGTCCCTTCATCTGATTTAGTATTACACGCAAAATGGACGATTAACGAGTACACTGTAACTTTCAAAAACTACGATGGTAGTGTCATAGACACACAAGTTGTTACTCACGGCAGTTCTGCGACAGTTCCTGCGACGCCAATAAGGACAGGTTATACATTTGCTGCCTGGGACGGAAGTTTAAGTAATATTACCAGTAATACTGAAGTGATCGCCACATATACAGCTAATACCAACACGGCATACACAGTCGAACACTATAAACAGGACCTTAATGGCACTTATGTGAAGGCAGCTACAGATAATCTGACTGGAACAACAGGCGCTGCAGTCACAGCTGCAGTTAAGACATATACCGGCTTCCGCGAAAACGTTAATCATACAAGCAGAGTCGCAAGCGGAACGATCAGTGCTGACGGTTCTACTGTCCTCAAGCTCTACTACGATCGCAACAAGTGCACCGTTAGCTTCATAAATCATAGTAGCGAGGTTCTGTCGACAGAGGATGTTTTGTATGGAGGTAAAGCATCAGCACCGACAAACCCAACCCGAGCATTTCACACCTTCGCTGGCTGGTTCACAGACAACGAAACCTTCAGCAATGAGTGGAGCTTCACTGATAATCAGGTCACCGGCAATATTAACCTTTATGCGAAATGGACCAGAATACCTCAGAGCATAAACAGAGTGAACGTTGATCCCGAAACAACAATCACAGTTAACGGTTTGAATGACAAGGTCAGACTGCCGGAAGCAGATAATGCCAATACAGCAGACATAGTCGTATTTGTAAAAGCTGAGCCGACTAAGGTTCCTGAGATCATCAAGGACAAAGCAGCAGCTGAAATGAGCAAAAAGGGCCTTACGATGCTGAACGTCTTCGATATCGGCCTCTATAAGCGCATTACGACCTACGAGGGTGCCACAAGCGAATCAGAGATCAGCAACAGCGATATTACTGGCAAGATCACCGTTCAGATCCCTCTGACCGAAGAACAGGCGAAAAAGGATAATCTGGCTATCGCCTATGTCGATGATGCTGGTAATGTTACCATCATACCAGGCAAGATAGTTGCTGTTGGCAGTGCCAAGTATTTTGAGTTTGAAACAGATCACTTCTCAATGTACTCTCTGGTTGAAATAGCAGAAGTATCAATACCAAAAACAGGTGAGAAGCCCTATTCTGCTATCGGACTGGCCTTACTGCTTCTCGCAGCGGCAGTCTACGCTGGCAAAAGGCGATTTCGCCAGGAAAATAACTAGTCGAGTATAAGACGCTGTTATAAGCTCTTTGCTTAGAGCGAAATAACTAGCTGCTTATAAAGCCCCTTAATCCTCGCAAGCCTCCCTGTTGTCAAAACCGCAGGGAGGCCTTATTTGTTCTACCTTACCGTGTTGCAAGCTTAGCCGGTATCAGAATCAATACATACAGTGCTTCGGCACAAAGAAAATACCTGATTTGAATTTGCATCAAATCAGGTATTCTTTTGGTTGCGGAGGAAGGACTCGAACCTCCGACCTTCGGGTTATGAGCCCGACAAGCTACCAACTGCTCCACTCCGCGATATTCAGTTTGCACCAACTCCCGGGAAAATCTTTGGTGCTCGTGGCCGGACTCGAACCGGCACGGGGTTAAATCCGACGGATTTTAAGTCCGTTGCGTCTGCCAGTTCCGCCACACGAGCAAGATCCGTGTTTGTTGTGCCTGACTATAATATCATCGAGTATAGGCTTTGTCAACAGACAATTAATTGACAGTTTATGACTTTTGCCAGGGTTTTTAAACTGTCATTTATGCCCTATTGTCTTGACATATAAGGCGAAATTGCATAGTATCATTCTATGGGCAATTTTTTGATAGTTCTATTTATGTATGTGTCTGTTAATAAGTTTTGCTAATATAAATATTTATTAACCAGACTCAATGTTGACGGATTCTGTGAAAGGGTGACGGACATGACAAGAGGGAAAAAAGCAGTAGCTATTCCGCAGACAGCAGAAGATAATTTCAAAAAACTAACACAGCTTCATAGGAGCCGTTTGTACAGAGTATGCCTTTCGAAGGGATTGTTTGTAGGACAGCCGGGTATTCTCCTTACGATCAGAGAGCTTGGTTCTTGTTCGCAGACCGAGCTTGCTACAGCTCTTGATGTAACAACTCCTTCTGTAGCTGTTTCGGTTAAGAGACTCGAGCGTAATGGCTTGATCTCGAAGGAAATTAACGAGAATGATAATCGCTACAATCGGATCACATTGACTCGTAAGGGTATGAAGGCTGCGCTTAAATGCGAGAAGATCTTCGGTTGTATCAACGATAAAATGTTTGCAGATTTCAGCGATGATGAAATGGAACAGCTGAATGATTTTCTTACAAGAATGAACAACAACCTGTCAAACTTCGATCCAGAGAAGGATCCATCAGTCAGATGTCCAAATCCTGAGATGGTCGACGAAGAAATCGAGAAGCAGGTTGATAAGCTCTTCGCCGACCAGGCTTGATCATTCTACAGTAACACTCTTGGCCAGGTTGCGTGGCTTGTCCACGTCAAGGCCTTTGTTGACAGTAACATAGTAGGCAAACAGCTGAGCTGGTGTGACCGCGATAATTGGCGCCAGCAACGGATCAACATCCGGGATACGGATGATCGTATCACAGACCTCGGCGGCTTTTTCACAGGAATCAGCAGCGATACCAAGCACTACTGCGCCTCTGGCCTTGACCTCACGAATATTGCTGATCATTTTATCCATAAGATTGTTTTGAGTTAGTGGGCATACGACAAGTGTGCCCTCTTCTATTAGCGCTATAGTACCGTGCTTGAGTTCGCCACCGGCATAGGCCTCTGAATGGATATATGATATTTCCTTAAGCTTGAGCGAAGCCTCCATGGACAGAGCATAGTCCAGACTGCGTCCAATGAAGAATACGCTGTGCACATTGAAATGCTCGGCTGCGAATCTCTGTACAGTTTCCTGTCGGGATAGTGTTTCTTCCATCAGGGCCGGCAGCTCCTGCATTTTCTTCAAATATTCCTCATATACGTTCTGATCAATACGCTGAAGCGTATGAGCCATTTGGAAGGCCAGCAGATACAACGCAGCTAGCTGTGTATTGTATGCTTTTGTCGAGGCAACAGCAATCTCAGGACCAGCAGCGGTATAGATTACAGAGTCCGCCTCACGAGCGATCGAACTGCCAACGACATTAACGATCGCCAGTATTCTCGCGCCAAGCTTCTTAGCCTCTCTCATGGCTGCCAAGGTATCAAGCGTCTCTCCTGACTGGCTGATGATAATAACAAGAGTTTTATCACTAACGATCGGATCCCTATAGCGGAACTCGGAGGCGACATCCACCTGAACTGGAATACGACAAAGCTTCTCAATAATATACTTACCAACGACACCGGCATGACTTGCTGTTCCGCAAGCCACTATATGAACATGATCAGTATTTTCCAGAATTTCACGGGAAAGATCAACATGCTCAAAATTAATCAGGCCGTTTCTGATTCTTGGTACGATCGTATCTCTTAGAGCTCTCGGCTCCTCATTGATCTCCTTCATCATGAAATGCTCATAGCCGCCCTTCTCAGCAGCTTCACTGTCCCAGGTGACATAGACTGGTTCTCTTACTACGTCCTGTCCCAGACTGTCATAGAGCCTGACCTCTGAGGCGTTCAAACAAGCAATTTCCTGATCCTCCATAATCAGAATATTTCTTGTTCTCGACAAAATTGCCGGAATATCAGAAGCGATATAGTTTCCGCCTTCACCAAGTCCGATGATCAGAGGGCTATCCTTACGCGCAGCGACAAAACTTGCAGGACAGTCATCACATAATACTCCTAGAGCATACGAGCCTTCCAAAACACCAAGCGTCAAACGTACAGCCTCAAGTAAGTCACCAGGCTGAACTTTCTTATAGTAATGCTCAACCAGATGTGCGATTACCTCAGTGTCAGTCTCTGAATGAAATACATAACCCTTATCAGTCAGATACTTCTTAAGCTCCAGGTAATTCTCAATGATGCCATTATGAACTACAGCTATTCTGCCACTGGCTGACAGATGCGGATGTGAATTCTCATCTGACGGCGCACCATGTGTAGCCCAGCGCGTATGTCCGATGCCCGCATAGACGTCATCGTTTCTGAAGCAGCCCTGCTGCTCAAGAGCTTCGTTAAGATTAGCCAGTCTGCCCTTACGCTTGATGACTCTAACACCACCATCCTGTAAGAAGGCGACTCCGGCGGAGTCATATCCACGGTATTCAAGGCGACTCAAACCATCCATCAGGATGTCCAAGGTTTTATCCTGACCGATATATCCAACTATTCCACACATTCAGTTTTTCCTTCTTTCGATTGAGTTTATAAAATCAGTGTCTTCAGATACCGTATTTACTGACGATCAGTTCAGTTACCTGGTCTGTCATCTTAGTGATCTCGTCAATATCCTGGCCCTCAAGCATTACTCTGATAATAGGCTCGGTACCCGACGCTCTAACCAAAATGCGGCCCTTATTACCCAACTGACTCTGAATTTTATCACACGCTGCTTTAATATCGGCATCTTCCATCGCAGCGGTCTTTCTTTCGTTAGGAACACGGGCGCTCTTCAGAACCTGTGGCAGCACAGTCATTACGTTCTTAGCCTCGTTTAGACGTTCAGAGTTATTGACCAGAGCACGCAGCAGACGTAGAGCGCTCAACATACCATCACCTGTTGTTGAATGATCTAGCAGAATAATATGACCTGACTGCTCACCACCAATCGTATAGCCTTCCTTGAGCATTTCCTCAAGTACATAGCGGTCGCCAACCTTGGTCTTAACGAGCTTAAGGCCCTTTTCCTCTGCCATAATATCCAGACCAAGATTACTCATTACAGTAACTACTAATGTATCATCCTTCAGCTGCTTCTGGCGCTTCATATCGAGCGCTACGATCGCCATGATGACGTCACCATCTATAACATAGCCATTCTCATCAACTGCCAGCATACGGTCTGCGTCACCATCGAAGGCAATTCCAATGTCACAGCTTTCACGTCTTACAAGCTGACGCAGCCTCTCCAGGTGAGTTGATCCGCACTGATCATTTATATTTACTCCATCCGGCTCAGTACCGATGGCAACAACATCAGCTCCCAGATCGCTGAATAAGCCTGGAGCTATGTGCGCACAAGCGCCATTCGCGCAGTCAAGACCAATCTTCATACCGCTAAGATCTACACTCATACGACGCTTAAGATGTTCGCTGTAATCACGTGAAGCGTTCTTCTTCTCAATGCGATGTCCGAGCTGATCACCAACTGGACGCTCAGCGTTTTCATCATAGGATTTCACCAAAGCCTCAATTTTATCCTCAACATCATCCGGCAGTTTATAGCCCTGACTGCTGAAGAATTTGATGCCATTGAACTCGAATGAGTTATGTGAGGCAGAAATCATAACGCCAGCATCACATTTATACTTGCGAACCAGATAAGCTATACCAGGAGTTGGAATAACACCACAGATAAAAACATCTGCACCTGCTGAGCAAATACCAGCTACAAGAGCTGATTCAAGCATGGCACACGATATTCTTGTATCACTGCCAACAATGATCACAGGCTTATGCGTGCACTCGCCTGCAAGAACCTGAGCACCGGCCCAGCCAAGCTTAAATGCAAGATCCGGCGTTAACTCCTTGTTTGCAACACCTCTTACACCATCGGTTCCAAATAATCTGCCCATATTAGTCTCCTTGCTTATGTTAATATTAATCTTATAAAAGTCATTGAGATCAATTTCCCGCATGATAAGCCTGTTGGCAGTCATGCTTTTCTGAATGCATTATAGCATATTGGTTCTGTTACATATATTTCATTAGTAAAACTTATATTATTGCATAAGTGTTACATTTATATTTCTGTTTTGTCATACTATGTGTTTGTGATTATACATTAACACTATTCGCATCTGCGCATTGTTCATTTTAGGCATTATGACTATTCTGTATTAATTAAATAAACAAAACGATCGGGGACGCCGATCGTTTCTTATATTACAAGCTAATTACATCTAAATTTTTATTCTTGTTCCCTAACACTTACAGTTACTGAAGAAGGTGTAATGAACGTTGGTCTTGTGTATAACAGAGTACCCGTATCGATTTCTACTGGAACCGCAATAATACCAGGTTGATCTATGTCAGAAAAATCTATGAACGCGGTCACATCTGAAGCTCTAAGCGCGGTAACTGTATTCCTGCGACCCATAACATTGACCTGAACGGTTTGTACCGGAATCTGAACTTCAAAGCCCTTGGCCTGGGCGGCTTCTACGCCTCGATAGCTGAGTGAGACTGAGAAGGTCCTATTTTCAACAGGATTGACTGTGACCTGAACATACAGCCAGAGGACAATGGCAATCGCGATCGAGGCTAGACTAAGAACAACACGCTGCTTACGAGTAACCTTGGGTCCGGCTGGGTTAGGGGCCCTCCGCAACAGACGACGCCACAGCGGCAAGGCTTCGTAATCAGAGGTGGCTATCACAGCTGATTCCGCTTCACTTCGATTCCCCTTAGCTGCTCCCTTGGTCTGTTTTCCCTCGTCGGCCCTCTTGCCTGATCTGCCATGCCGTCCACCTCTGAACCATCCGGACAGACCGCCGGCAGCCTTATTAGGACTAAGAAGCTTATGAAGCAGAGTTCTCAGCGCGTCGCCGTTATCAAGAGTGTATAGTCGGCCCTCTAAGCTTAAGCTGATCGTACCGCGCTCCTCAGAAACGACAACAGCAATTGTGTCACCGATCTCACTGGCACCGATCGCCGCACGATGTCTGGTGCCATAATCGCGGCGCAAATGATAATTATCAGAAAGCGGCACATGAACACGAGCCGCACTTACGCGTCCATCACGAATAAGGATCGCACCATCATGAAGCGGAGAACCCTTATAAAAAATCTGCTGAAGAAAGGTGGATGAAACAGCAGCGTCAAGCTGAACGACATTCTCCTGCTCAACAAAATCACCAAGCTTGGTGGATCTCTCAATTATTATCAAAGCACCGGTAAAAGTCTCCGACATGCTCTCACAGGCTCGTACGATCGATTCGATCATATTATGCACAGATCCCGAGGATTCCTTACCCTCTTCCTGCGTAATCGCAGATGAGATCATATTGAAGCTGCTGCGGCCGACAGTCTCGAGTGCTCTTCTCAGTTCAGTCTGAAAAATAACAACAAAAGCGATGGCCAAAACAGAAATAGTATTATTAAGCAGGAAGCCAACAGTATCAAGACCAATCAGGCTGCATATCAGGGCGAAAGAGATGATCAGTGCCAGGCCCTTGAGTAGCTGCCAGGCTCTTGAATCTCGCAGAATCTTAAGAACATAGTAAATTACCAGC
>CAZSLR010000089.1:0-8367 GCA_964607635.1 uncultured Oscillospiraceae bacterium | reverse complement strand
AGGCTGCAAGGAATGATTCACAGTCACAGAGCGTTAGGTGAAATAACCTTCGTCACGCTGCGGCAGCGTCGAGGTCTTATGCAATGTCTGCTTGATAGTAATAGTGAGATCGTTGGTGCCGACCAGCTCCGTGATGAGCAGGCAGTCAGGATCGAGGGAATAATTCGAGATGAGCCTCGTGCTCCCGGCGGCAAAGAATGTCATGTCAGAAGGATAGAAGTGCTGTCTAGTCCGGCTGAGCCAAGACCGATACATTTGGGCAAGAAAATGCAAGGGCCCGGACTGGAGGCTGATCTCGAGTTAAGACCAATTACGCTTAGACATCAGCAGTACAGAGATATGTTTCGGCTGCAGGAGGGCTTGTGCCGCGGCTTCAGAGAGTATCTGCAGCAGCAGGAATTTACAGAGATACATTCGCCAAAAATCGTCTCCTCCGGCGCGGAGGGCGGATCAAATATTTTCCGGCTCGACTATTTCGGACGCAAAGCATATCTGGCTCAGAGTCCCCAGTTCTACAAGCAGATGATGGTTGGAGCCTATGAGAGAGTTTTTGAGGCCGGACCTGTTTTCCGTGCTGAGAAGCATAGCACAGTGCGCCATTTGAACGAGTATACCAGTATGGACTTCGAGATGGGCTTCATTGATTCCTTCGAGGATATAATGGATATGGAGCAAGCGATGCTGCAATATACAATGAAGCTTCTCAGTGAGGAGTATGCAGCTGAGCTCGCTCGCCTTGCGGTCAAGCTGCCCTCTGCCGACAACATACCGAGGGTGACTTTTGCCAGGGCCAAAGAGCTTGTATCTGAGAAGTATGGCAGAAGGATCCGTGATCCGTTTGACCTCGAGCCTGAGGAGGAGCGTCTGATAGGCGAGCTTTTCCGCGAAGAGTACGACAGTGATTTTGTTTTCGTTACACATTATCCCAGCAAGAAGCGTCCTTTTTACGCGATGGACGATCCGGCTGATCCGCGTTATACGCTGAGCTTCGATCTGCTGCTGCGCGGTCTTGAAATCACAACAGGCGGCCAGAGAATTCACGATTATGAAGAACAAAAAGCTAAAATGCTGGCAAAAGGCATGGATCCTGAGGATTTTCGTGATTATTTGATGATCCATAAGTATGGTATGCCGCCGCATGGTGGCCTGGGTATTGGACTCGAGCGTTTGCTGATGATGCTGACCGGTAAATCTAATGTCAGACAATGTGTATTGTTTCCTAGAGATCAGAGCAGACTTGAGCCTTAAGTTAATTCTGTTATGCTGATTAATAGATATCTGTTGGCTTAGAGCCGGCAGGGAGAGGATGATTCTGATGACAAACGCAGATAGACAGGAGATCCTGAAGAAAAAGGATGTAGAGAGAGTAGCTGAGCTTTCTCGCCTGAAGCTTGATGATCACGAGCTCAGCAAGACTGCTGCCCAGCTTGAGCGTGTGCTTGAGTATTTTACAAGGCTCTCAGGGGTAGATACGTCTGAGGTTGATTCTGAGAGTACTCAATATGAGAATTCCGGACGTCTGCGCGAGGATGTCGCACTTCCGGGTATAGGACGCGATGAGCTGACTGGTTTGACCGAGAATAAAAAAGACGGTTTCCTGACAGTGCCGCGAGCTGTTGAGTAGCAGAAGTCTGAAGGAGAATTTGACATGGAACTAGGAAAATATAGTGCCAGCCGTTTGGCTGTAATGCTGTCAGCTGGCAGTATGAGCTCCCGCGAGCTGGCTGAGATGTCTATAGATAGAATTAAGAATATCGACTCGGGCTTAGGCGCTTTTGTTACTGTGGATGCGGATATGGTCCGAGAGCAAGCGCTGCAGGCCGATTCAATTTTAGCAGCAGGCGACGCGCATAGTCCGCTGCTGGGACTGCCGTTTGCCATCAAGGACAATATCAGCACCAAGGGTTTAAAAACCACATGTGCTTCGAAAATGCTGGCTGAGTATGTGCCGCCGTTTTCCGCGACTGTTATTGAGAAGCTTGGCAAGGCGGGTGCTGTTATCGCAGGTAAGAGCAATCTTGATGAGTTTGCTATGGGCAGTACTACTGAGACCTCGGCCTGGCATGTTACGCGTAATCCGTGGAGCTATGATCATGTGCCAGGAGGGTCGAGCGGAGGTTCCGCAGCCGCTGTTGCTGCCGGTCTTGTACCATTGGCGCTTGGCTCAGATACTGGCGGCTCGATCAGACAGCCTTGCTCATATTGCGGGCTTACTGGTCTTAAGCCAACCTATGGCTCTGTGTCACGTTATGGTTTGATCGCCTATGCCTCATCGCTCGATCAGATCGGTCCTATTGCCAGGTCAGCCGCTGACTGCGCTCTGGTCTTCGCTGAGATCGCGGGAGCTGATGATCGAGACAGCACAAGCATGAGCGCAGGCGATGGCAGCTTCGGCAGGAGGCTGGCTATACTTCGTGACGAGATCATGGACTCTGAGAAGCAGGAAGATTTCAGCAGTTTCAAGCTCGCTGGCAAAAGAATCGCCGTGCCGAAGGCTTTTGCCGGTTTTGAAATGCAAAGAGAAACCGCGGAGGCTTTGGAGCGGGCTATAGCTGATTTTGAGAAAGCGGGTGCGATCATAACTGAATGTGACTTGCCGCTACTTGATGAGAGCATCCCTGCTTACTATTTGATCGCGGCTGCAGAGGCCAGTGCTAATTTATCACGATATGATGGCGTTCAGTATGGCTATCGCACTAAGAAAACTGATTATGCTGATCTTGCTGAGTTTTATAGTGTTAACAGGGCCGAAGCTCTGGGTTCAGAGGTCAGAAATAGGATCATGCTGGGAACTTTCGCCTTAAGCAGCGGCTATTATGATGCCTGGTATCTGAAGGCACAGAAGGTTAGAAAGCTGATTCGACTTCGTTATAATGAGATTCTGTCCGACCATGATTTTATTCTGGGACCAACTGCTCCTTCGACTGCGCCTCAGCTTGGGGTCAGTCTTGACGATCCTCTGGCCATGTATCTAAGCGATGTATTTACAGTTGGTGCAAATCTGACCGGTCTGCCTGCACTGGCTCTGCCCTGTGGTTTCGATAATAGTAGTCTGCCGATCGGGCTGCAGCTGACTGGCAGAGCATACGTGGATGATGAGCTGCTGCGCGCCGGTATCGCCTGGCAGCAGTTAACTGAGTATCATACGGTTCTGCCAGTTGGTAAGAAATCAGATAAAGCGGCAGGTTTAACTGATGCCATTCAAGGTCAGGAGGTGTCGAAATGAACTATGAGACTGTTATCGGCCTGGAGGTTCACGTCGAGCTCTCAACCAGAAGCAAGATATTCTGCAGCTGTCCCGTATCCTATGGTGAGGAGCCCAATACTCAATGCTGTCCTGTCTGTATGGGTCTGCCCGGAGCGCTTCCTGTCCTCAATAAGGCTGTTGTTGAATATGCGATCAGAACTTGTCTGGCAGTTAATTGCGATATCAACAGACTGACAAAATTTGACCGCAAGAATTATTTCTATCCTGATCTGCCCAAGGCTTATCAGATTTCACAACTCTATGAGCCGATTGGTCGTGATGGCTGGCTGGAGATAGATGCAGGTGGTTCATCTAAGCGTGTTCGTATTCATGAACTGCATATGGAAGAGGACGCAGGCAAGCTGATGCATGATCCCTGGGATGACCAGACCTTGGTTGATTATAACCGTTGTGGAGTTCCACTGTTGGAAATTGTCAGTGAGCCTGATCTGCGATCAGCTGATGAGGCGCTGGCATATCTTGAGAAGCTTCGGAGTATTCTGCAGTTCATCGGTGTTTCCGATTGCCGTATGCAAGAGGGCTCACTACGAGCAGATGTAAATGTTTCGGTCCGTCCGGTTGGTTCGGATGTTTTCGGTACCAGAACCGAGATGAAGAATATGAACTCTTTCAAAGCGATCGGCAGGGCGATCGAGAAGGAGAGCCGCCGTCAGATCGAGCTGATCGAGGAGGGCGGTATTATCCGTCAGGAAACAAGACGCTGGGATGAGAATAAGGATGCCAGCTTCCCGATGCGTTCAAAAGAGGATGCTCATGATTACAGGTATTTCCCTGATCCTGATCTTGTTGCGATCGAGATAAGCGATAAATGGATAGAAGAGGTCAGAGCTGATCTGCCTGAGCTGCCGCAGATAAGGCGTGAACGTTATGTTTCTGAGCTTGGTCTGGCAGAATATGAAGCAGACATGATGGTCAGCCATCCGGATCTGTCTGATCTGTTTGAGAAGACGGTTCTGCTTACAGATAAGCCGAGAGAAACAGCCAGCTGGATCATGGGAGAGCTTTTACAGCTGGCTAAGGATAGAGGCTGCGAGCTCGCTGAGCTGCAGATCGAGCCGAAGGCTTTTGCCAGGGTGATAGTTTTGACTGCCGATGGTACCATAAATAGAATATCTGCCAGGAAGGTTCTGCTTGCAGCTATTGATGATGAGGCAGATCCAGATGAATATGTTAAGCAACAAGGGCTTGCGATGGTGAGTGATTCCGATTTGCTTGAGCGGACGGTCGATCAGGTGCTGGCTGCCAATCCGACCTCGGTCGAGGATTACCGTAAGGGCAAGACCAAGGTCACTGGATTTCTCGTTGGTATGTCGATGCGTCAACTTGGCGGCAAGGCCGATCCTCAGCTTCTTAACAGGATTGTGCTCGAAAAACTGGAAAAAATTGTGCAAAACTGAGTATCTGTAAAAAAACTGTCAATCTGATTGACCTGCAGTTGTTTTGGTAGTATTGTTTTCTGAATGAAATCTCGAAGGAGGGACAGAGAATGTGCGCTGCAGGATCACTTAGCTTGCGTCCGCTGATAGGCAATAAGTCATTTTATCGCGAAGCTTTGGCTGTTATGCTGCCGGTTACCGGTCAGCAGCTGATCACTTCGTTGTACGGTTTTACTGACAATCTGATGGTTGGCATGGTTGATGCCGCGTCTCTGTCCGGAGTTACGGTTGCTAATAAGGTATTTTTTGTTTTCATGGGCATATTCTGGGGTATCACAGGTGCTGGCGGATTGCTGCTCTCGCAGTATTATGGTGCCGGGGACAAGAAGAGCGGCCAGATAATATTCGCGCTGCAGCATGTTGCCGGTATTATGGTGGGCTTGGCTTTTACCATTATGCTGCTTCTGGCACCGGAGCTGATGCTGCGGATATTTGTTAAGGATGCAGCGACTGTTAGTGCTGGTCTGGGCTATATGGAGATAATCAGATTCAGCTACATTCCGGCTGGAATATCTATGGTTACGATGTTCTCTCTGAGATCTGTCGGCCAGAGCAAGGTGCCCTTTTATGTTGGGCTCCTGACGGTATCGATCAATATATTTCTGAACTGGGTTTTTATTTTCGGTAAGCTTGGTCAACCGGCAATGGGGGCTAGAGGTGCTGCTTTGGCAACACTGATCGCACGAATTATAGAAGTGCTTTTCTATGTTTTATGGGTCGCGACAGGTAGGTCCTGGTTTAACTGGAATATCGCGGCGGCGGGACAAGCCAGCAAGAGATTACTGAGGATGGCTGCTGCTAAAACCTTTCCATTGATCGCTAATGAGTTTCTCTGGACGATGGGTACGAATGTTCTGTTCTGGTCTTATGCCAGAATCGATGAATATTCTTTGCCGGCACTGGTAATTGTTGAGCAATCGATGCAGTTTGTTTATGTGATGTTCGGCGGCATGTCCGCCGGTGTCGCGATTCTGGTTGGAACGCGTCTGGGTGCAGGACAGTTCAAGGAGGCCCGGACAAATTCACGTCGCCTGATGTTCTTAGGCTCGGTTATCGGAGCGATACTTATGGTTGTGGCTTTGCTGATTTCTGGTCCGCTGCCTGAGTTTTTCAATGTCTCAGATCAGATAAAAGCAACTGCTACGTTATTGATACGTCTGCAGACGCTCTTCTTCATACCGCAGCTGCTCTATACCATTATATTCTTCGTATTACGGGCCGGTGGTGATATCAAGTCAGCCTTCAGACTCGATGCTCTATATACATGGCTGGTGCCAATTCCGATCGCAGTTGTGCTGGCAACTGTGGTTCCGCGTTTTACGCCCATTACTATCGTGGCAGCCTATATGATCAGTCAGTTTGTTCTAAATGCCAAGCTGATGGCGGCGTTTAAGTACTATCGTAAGGAGCATTGGCTGCAGAATCTGACTGTAGACCATGAGGAGCCGTTGCCGGTGGCTGAAGGTGCTGTATAAGCGCCGTATGCCTTGTTTAAGCATAAAAGATAAAACAGCCGAAGCTGATGGAGTGTTCATCGCTTCGGCTGTTGTTTAGATTAAGAATCGTTAAGATGATAATGCGGCCGGATCATTAACCGGGGTATCCATCTCCATCAAGATCAGGCATATCATAACCGCCGTCGCCGGCAACGCCGAAGAGTTCACGCCCCGTGATCCTGCGTTTCTCACGTTCCTTCTCAACAAGGTTGCTAAGATAGCGACGTACCTTTTCCGCTTTCTTGATATTCTTAAGCTCAAAGGTGCTATGAGATTTGTCAGCCGTAAATAGAGTTATCGTGCCTACGCCAAAAATCTTCTGGCCTAAAGTTCGTGATAACTTAAGGTCCATTATTCGATAGAGCAGAGTCTCGTTGGTAACTGTACTGAAAAAACCGATTCTGCTGGTGAATCTTGTTTCGTCCACCTCATATCTGGTAAAAGAAATCGGCATACCTAAATAGCGTTTGCGATCCTTCCACAATATTTCTGGTTCTTCGGTTTCGAGGAAGGTTTTGGACTTGCGCTTTTTCTTGTCGGCGGCAGGCGGCAAGCTATGATTTACGGGTGCCTGAGTCTGCCCTGGAGGTGGAGTCTGTTGTGCGGCAGGAGCTGGCTGAGCAGGTGGCGGAACAGCGCTAGCGTCTGGTCCTGCTGAAACTGCAGAAGTGGGCTGGACAGGAGCTGCAGCATTTGCTGCTTGCTGAGCTGGTTCCTGGATGTTCTCATCCAATGCGTCGCTGTCGAAATCCTCAAATTTATTATCTGTCATGAATGTAACCGGCAGTCATCCGCGAAAACTACAATTGTTGCTGTTGAATCAGCTGTTGATTCAAGCCAAAACGGACAACCAGCCTCCTCCTTCCTGTTTTATCCAATTATAATACATTTCTGCCTGTGTTTATAGACATATGAGCTTGCAGGAGTCTAGAATATAGAAAAAGAAATATTCCTTTTTACTCAGCTTGCTTCTGCAAGCAATTTGGTTATGAGCAATATTAATGTGATTGAAAGCGGGAATTACCTATGCCTAGATTTTTCATTGAGAAATGTCTGCCTTCAGATGTTACAAATATCAGACTTGAGCAGGATGACGCACATCACATTTCACATGTGCTGCGTATGCGCGAGGGCGAGGAGGTCATAGTTTGTGACGGCGCTAAATCGGATCATATCACTGTAATCGAGAGCTTCGAAGCCGGAGCAGTAATTCTTAAGGTGGTCGATGTCAAGAAAAACAACACTGAACCACTGTGGCGGGCCAGCCTCTATCAGGGTCTGCCCAAGGGCGATAAGATGGATCTTATCATACAGAAGGCTGTCGAGTTAGGTGTGAGCAGAATCGTTCCGGTCGAATGCAGCCGCAGTATCAGCAAGCTGCCAGTAAATAAGCAAGCCAAAAGATTGGAACGATGGAATCGAATCGCTCTGGAAGCGGCACGACAGTGCGGCCGTGGACAGATACCACAGATCATGCCGCCTGTCAGCTATAAGCAAGCTATTCAAGAAGCGGCAGCAGCTGATCTATGCTTCCTGCCATGGGAAAACGAACGGTCGGTATCTTTGCGAGCGTTGATCAGTTCCCGATATCCCACATTAGGATTAGAAGAACTGACTGTCGCTTTTTTGATCGGTCCGGAGGGTGGGTTATCTCTTGAGGAGGTTGGGCTGGCTGAACAAGCCGGTATTAGAAGCGTTACTGTAGGGCCGAGAATATTGCGGACAGAAACAGCAGGGCTTGCGGTACTGGCCATGTTGGGATATCAGTATGATCAGAACGATCAGTAACTTATTTATAAATAGTTGATGAAGATGCTTGGTGGCGCATGTTCAGCAAATCATCTGAAAACAGTTGTTTTACACGGAATCAGACTGTAAAATATCGGCTCTTTGTTGTATAATGATTCGACTGTTTTTATTATCTTTTGTCAGCGGAAGGGAGGCAGGCAGAACTGAATCAGCCATTCAGAGTTTGCCGCTTGATAATGAGTAAGATTAGTGCACCTAAGGGTACCAGAGATATATTACCACCGGAGACAGCTGCCTGGCAGTATGCGGAGAAGGTTTTTGCTGATGTCTGCAGCCGATATGGTTATCAGGAGATCAGGATTCCTACCTTTGAACAGACCGAACTGTTTCAGCGTGGTGTAGGCGATACCACCGATGT
>CAZSLR010000088.1:3780-8526 GCA_964607635.1 uncultured Oscillospiraceae bacterium | reverse complement strand
GCTTAATTGGTGAGACGGAGTGAGTGATTATCTTACTTTTGTTCCAATCAGGACAACTATGACATAGTCCTGTATCATTTCTCGAATATTCCGCAGAAGCGCAGCGGCGAGGACCTTGAGCCTACAGTTATTATGTTTGCCCACGTCGTCGTCGCTTCGCTTCGGACGAATGATTCGTGTCCATAAGGCGAAGCCTTTGCGCTTAATTGGTGAGACGGAGTGAGTGATTATCTTACTTTTGTTCCAATCAGGACAACTATGACATAGTCCTGTATCATTTCTCGAGCATTCCGCAGAAGCAAAGCTTCGAGGACCGAGAGAGAAATGAATGCAGGACTTAAACATGATACAATATAACCATCAATATAATGTTTGTAACTGGAGGATCATTATGTCAGAAGACAAATTATCCGATAGAAATCAGCAGGTTCATAATTCAGATCACAAGATAGAGCGTGATCAGATTTACGATGCTCTTTTTAAACAGGCTCCGATTGGTATAACTATTTCGATGAGCGAGAAGCCGGGGCAATATGAGAATAATGATTTGTTTGGGGCGAATCCGGTTTATATAAAAATTACCGGAAGAACAAGTGAGGAGCTGGCCACGCTTGGCTGGGCCAAAATCACTCATCCAGATGATATTGAGCAGGAAATGGTTCTTTATAACCGTCTGCAGGCCGGCGAGATCGATAGTTATTCCTATGAGAAGCGTATGCTTAGGCCCGATGGAACATATGTCTGGGTCAGTATTGTGGTAGCTCCTTTTGAGCTGGCCGATCACAAGGAACGTAGATATATTTGTCTGGTTCAGGATATTTCCAAGAGGCGGGAAATTGAGAAGGCCTTGGTTGAGAGTGAGCGCAGTAAATCTGTGTTGCTTTCTCATCTGCCCGGACTTGCATATCGATGCGACTATGACCAGGATTGGACAATGAAGTACGTATCGGAGGGCTGCTACGAGCTTACAGGCTACAAGGCTGCAAGTCTGCTTAATAATCGGGAAATGAGCTTCAACGACATAATCATGCCTGAATATAGGCATCTATTGAGGAGTGAATGGGAGAAGGTTCTCGCAGACAGGAGCCCATTTCGTTATGAATATGAGATAGTCACCGCTGACGGCGACCGTAAATGGGTGCTTGAGCTTGGTGAAGGAATCTTCAACAGTGATGGTGTGGTTGAGGCCTTGGAGGGAATTATCCTCGATATCTCTGACCGTAAAACTATGGAGATAGATCTGCGTTATGTAAGTGAGCACGATGTTCTTACTGGTCTGAATAACCGTAGGTATCTTGAAATACTTTTAAGAGAGGAGCTAAGCAGGCCTGTTCAGCAGACTGGTGCTCTGGTAGGTATTAACCTCAGTGCTATTCATCTGCTTAATTTGTCCTATGGTTTTCAATATACACAAAACCTTATCCGCAAGGTCGTTAGATTTCTGCGGCCGCATTGCGACAGCCAGCATCTGCTGTTCAGTACATATGAGAATCAATTGGCTTTTTATATAAGATCGTATAAGAGTAGGTCTGAACTCAATGAGTTCAGTTCGAGAATAGCTCAGATACTTAGTTCATTGCTGGCGGTGGAGCGAGTTGGCGCCGGAATAGGCGTAGTTGAAATTAATGATTCATATATAAATGATGTTGAGCTTCTGCTTAAGAGGCTACAGATCGTTTCTGAGTTTGGCATGGATCTACGAGATGTTGATTACAAAATCCAGTTTTATGATACCGCCATGGAAGAGAAGATTCTGCGTGAGGATGAGATCAAGCGCGCTTTGGCCAAAATAGCTGAGGGAATAGATCAGGAACAATTCTATATGCAGTACCAGCCATTGCTTGATCTTGAAACAGACAGCATCTGCGGCTTCGAGGCTTTGGCCAGGATGAAAAACGAGAGCCTTGGACAGATTTCGCCTGTTGAGTTTATTCCGATTGCCGAAGAGACCAAGCTGATCGTACCGCTTGGCGAGATCATATTCAAGCAGGCTTTTGCTTTCATGCAGGAGCTGCAGAAAAGGGGGCGCTGTGATATCAAGGTCTCTGTAAATGTTTCAGCTATTCAGCTGTTAAAACGAGGGTTTGTTGATAACCTGCTGCATTTGATCAATGAAATGGAAATTGACCCGACGGCGGTTGGAATTGAGATCACTGAATCAGTTTTCTCTTCAAATTATCAGGAGATCAACAGAATTCTTGGAGAGCTTAAGCAATATGGGATCGTTGTCGCTCTGGACGATTTCGGCACAGGCTATTCCTCGCTAGCCAGAGAAAGAGAGTTGAATATCAATTGTCTTAAGATCGACAAATATTTTATCGATAATTTGCTTGAGGTAGATGAACAAGACGCTATCACCGGCGATATTATATCGCTTGCTCATAAGCTGGGCCATTGTGTAATTGCTGAGGGAATTGAGCAACCCAGACAGCTGGCCTATCTGGAGAAGAATAATTGTGATCTTATTCAGGGATATTTAATAGGCAGGCCGATGGATAAGAATGTGGCTCTGGACTTCCTTGATAGCTGGCAGGGAAGGAACAGTTTGTAGAGGCGTTTATAAGAGAGTGTCCTCAACAACAGTGATGATCTCCTGAGGATATTTATCACCCATACGTTTAAGCTCCTGGACGGCGCCCTCGAGGTCCAATGCTGCCTTGTATGGTCTGTATGCGGTAATGCCATCGATGGCGTCAGCTATCATAACTATGCGAATGTTTTGAGATATTTCGTCTCCTTTGATTCCTCTGGGATAGCCACTGCCATCCATTTTCTCATGGTGATACAAAATAATATCAGTATATGCCTTGGGCAGGTCGAAGCGTTCGATACTGCTGATTCCAAGGTCGCAGTGCTGTTTGATGATCATCATCTCAGCTTCTGACAGCGCACCGGGTTTCTCAAGTATTGATTTAGGTACAAGCAGCTTGCCGACGTCGTGCAGCAATGTCCCCAGGCCCAAATTCAGGAGATTATCTTCAGCATAACCAAGCTGATTTGCGATCATCAGCGATATCATCGCGACATCGACTGAATGAGTGTATAGCCAGGCAACATAGTTTGAGAGCGCGTTAACGTAGATCCACCAGGGCTCGCTTTTTGATTCGAAGATAATCTTGCTGAGTATGCCGGCCGGTTTATCGAGCAGCTTGGGATCCTTTATATTCTTTCTGGCACCAAAATCGCGGATGACCGGGCTGAGAATGATCTGCTTGTCATTATCCAGCTTAATCATTTGATCCGGCTTGAACACGCCAAGCCTCTTCAGCCTTAGTATCATCTCATCTGTTATATGCTGGCCCTTGCTTAGCAGCAGGACTCCGTTTTTGTCGTATATATCATGCTGAGATAAAGGAGGAAGGAATCGCTGAACTCACAGACGATAACAGGTATCCTGTTGACCAGTCTCCTAAGCTGCCTGTATTCCTGATCCTGCTGGAATTTCTCGAAGAACAGCTCTTCTCTGACTTTTTCCGCGGTGAAGTCCTCGAACAAGGTAACAAACTCATTTTCTCCGGCCCGGTATATGATTATCCTGAACCAGCGTTTGACAACAGGGTCGAAAATCTCAACCCTTCTGCTCGTGCCGGTAACAACTATACTTGTACATAGTTCAAGCCATTCGGCAAAATCATCGACCATATTGCTAATAATCTCAGATGCGTTTCTGCCGACAATTTCAGAGGCCAATATCTCAGTGTATTCTTCAAACTGGCTATTTACATCCAGAATAATGTAGTCTAGAACATAGCCGGCCTCGTCTTTTACCAATTTGTTTAGTGCATAGCCATAAGGCATATTCTCAGTAATATCAGTGCAGGATATAGTCATAAATATCACCAACCTGTAGTTTAAGCTGAGATGCGTTGCCGAGCCTATCTGTGTTTTAGCACTATTATCTTCCAAAAGGGCAGATAATTCAATTTTCAACTTAAATAGCTGATGACCAGTCATCTTGCCAGTCATCAGCTATTTGTCAGTTGCAGACAATTATGAAATACGGGTTAACTACTCCTGTGCCCGGATTGCCTCAACTACTTCATCCTTCATGACACGTCTGATCGGCAGTATTCCGGCGGCGACAGAAATTATGAGAGCGCCGGCAAGCGTCGCCAGTACAAGATTCCAGGGAATCGACTGAATGGTCAAACCGCCCATCGTATCTCCGATGCTTTTGCCGAGCAAGTAGAGCAAAATTGTACCAATAACAGATCCCCAGACGGCACCGTTTATACCATATAATGAAGATTCCATAAACAGCATTTTTCTAACCTGAGATTTACTCATACCGACTGCCTGCAGCATGCCAAGCTCACGTCTTCTGAGCAGAACATTCGTCGATACAGTGTTGAGGATATTCATGCTGCAGATCAGTACGATAACAGTCGCGAAACCATAAACGAAGACATTCATTCCCTTAATTATATTTTTGGACATTCTTATATCCGCGAAATTATTTGTAATGTATAACGAGGTGTCGATACCCGAATTATTCTTCTCAATAATCGGCTGCAGCAATTTTTCTACTTGTGCCTCTTGTCCAGCAACAGCATCTATAGCGAAGATATTATTGATCTCAATTAATTGCCCTGCCTCCGCAGACTCATCGAGATAACCTTCAATTACATCAGCATCAGCGAAGAGTATGATCGAGTTGAAGCCTGAGAAGAAGCCTTCTGAAAACCATGGAAGCTCATTGATTTCAGCCGCTATCTCATAAGAATGATAAGCTTCAGCTATATCTGG
>CAZSLR010000088.1:0-3680 GCA_964607635.1 uncultured Oscillospiraceae bacterium | reverse complement strand
CTCAGCTTCTGATATAGGGTTGCCATTGACCTGCATAGTATCTCTTATTACTTCGACCATCTCTTCTGACAAAACACTCTTGTCAGCAAGCGTTTGATTAAATCCGCTGTATTCAGCTGTTCGATCCACCGTATCCTGTTCGGACATCAATGATTTGTACATATTGAATTCCTGCTCAGTTTCCGCACCAGCAGATTGATAAGTGGATAGCCGGAAATCAACCTCATCAGTATTGAACATTGACAATTGTTTAGAGAACATGAAGGATATACCGCCCGCTGCCAGGAACAGGATAGCGCTGATCATTACAGACAGTGTCGTTATCCTGAAGCGCCTGCGGTCGCGTTTTATGCTGCGACCGGCCAGGAAGCCTGTGACACCGGTAAGCTTGCGGCTCAGCTTACCACTGCGGGTCAAACCGTGGCTGGACTTGCCTCGAACCGTGTATACGCCTGATTTGCGGACTGCCTCCATGGGGGACAGTCGTCCTGCTCTAATTGCCGGTGATATCGCGGCAAGAATGATGGCAAGAATGGACAGCGCCGCGGCCAGGACCAGAGGCCATGGAGAGACAACCAGCTTAAGGTACTCAATCTCAGGCAGTCCAAGACCGGAGACATATTCCAGCGTGATTTTCATTGCGACCACACCAGCCAGCAATCCGATCGGTATAGACACAACAGCCATTTGCACAGCGTCCTGCAGTACAAGCCGCCTTACTTGTGAAGGCGAACCACCTACGACCCGCAGCAGGCCATACTCACTGGTCCTCTCGCTAACTGACATAGCGAAGCTGTTTCGTATTACAAAAATGACTGAAACCATAATGATCAAAGCAAGAATGCCAAAAAATCTCGTTAACGCTTCATTGGTTGTATCGTAAGAGGACTGGCCTAGAAAACGCAGCAAAGCGTCATGTGTATCCATTCTGATCGTGCTGAGGTCATCCATTATCGATGAACCGCTGTACTGCACATATTTGATTCTGCTGACTGCAGCGTCATATAGTGGGTCTGTCTTTTCGAGGTTAGTCTCTGGCAGAACATCGGCTAGAGCCGCGAACATACTCTCTTCGAAGGCTGTAGCTGCTTTGACTGTAAGATAGACCTCTGCCAGATTTTTTTCGCCTTCCTCAAGATGAGTAAGAGCGTAAAAAGCTGGCCCCGGCAGCTGTGTATCACGCCAGTCGGCTATACCTGTGACCGTATAAGTTCTTGAAATTGGCTGAAATTTTGAACTGTCGCCGTTTTCAATTAACTCTATATCAATCTGCTGGCCGACTTCAACACCCTGGAAAAAGCCGAGCGTTGAGGTGTTCAGTACTATTTCGGAGCTGTTTTTAGGCAATCGTCCACTTAATAGTGACATCGGATAGGGTGACAGTTTATCACTCATCTGACTGATATCACGCAGAAGCAGCCAGTCACTTGCTTGGTCGGAAGATGATTCAGGCAGGTCTAAAGCGTCGCTATCATTATATATCAGTTTGCCCAAATACTTAGAAGTCGCGATAAGCTCGCTGTCTCGCACCCGGATATTTGCCTGCAGCTGTTGAGCCTGCTCTAATGTCAGACCTGATATGTGGTAATGCCAGCTGCCCTTGCTTGCGGACTCAGAGCTAATATACATGTTTACGAAGCTGGTCAGAAGCAAGGCTAATCCGGCAAAAAGAGCTGTTGCCATTACAATGCCGAGGCTGGTGAAAATAGTACGCTTCCATTGCCGGCGCAGGTAGCGACGGCTTAGCTGACTTAAATTATTCATTTTTAACTCCTCCTCAGGATCTTGGCGCGACAGACATTGGTCTAATCAGGCCGTCCTCGATAACCATAATTCTGTCTGCCTGAGCCGCGATATTGTGATCATGAGTTATGAGTATAAGTGTTTGACCTACTCTTCTAACAGTATCACGCAGCAGGGCCATGATCTCACGGCCGTTCTGGGAATCAAGATTGCCTGTCGGCTCATCAGCCAGAACAAGTGCCGGACGATGGATGAGCGCCCTGGCCATGGCGGTGCGCTGCTGCTGGCCGCCGGAGAGCTGATTTGGTAAGCTGTGGCGTTTGTCCTGAAGGTTAAGTCTGGTCAGAAGCTCTTCCAGCCACTCTTGGTCAGGCTTAAGACCGTCCAGCATGAGCGGAAGAGCGATGTTCTCTTCAACTGTTAGTACAGGAACAAGATTATAGTACTGGAAGACAAACCCGATCCGGCGTCTTCTGTATAGTGATAGCTGTTTCTCGTTGAAGCTGCTTAGTTCTTTATCCTCTACTAGAATAGAACCCTCTGTCGCCCTGTCAACACCTCCGAGCAAATGCAGAAGAGTCGATTTTCCGCTGCCGGATGGCCCAATGACCGCGAGAAATTCACCAGCCTCAACCTCAAGGTCAACGCCGCGCAGTGCATGAACGACAGCATCCTTCTTGCCATATGTTTTCACTA
Source organism: uncultured Oscillospiraceae bacterium (assembly GCA_964607635.1). Classification (GTDB taxonomy): domain Bacteria; phylum Bacillota; class Clostridia; order Saccharofermentanales; family UBA5734; genus JAAYFZ01. Next base: position 1,241 of record CAZSLR010000088.1, on the reverse strand, counting down.
AGCCCTGTGTTTTGATAATTGACATCTATTATGCCCTCCTGAATGATCTGTCACGTGGCTGACAATATAAAAATATCTCATCAGCCGTAAGCAACAGTCGATTGTTTACGAATATCAGATTATCAGCAGACGATTAAAGCTCAATGAAATTAAGCTTAAGCTTTCTTAAGAAAGGTTGCTGTAAATACCGCTCCGCCGCCGGGTCTGATGCCGGCGATCAGATCAGCGCCGTTTTGCTCGAAGATCGAACGGGCAAGAGATAGACCGATTCCAACTGAATCGGGTCTGCTCGAGGATTCCTGCCGATAGAAGCGTTCGAAGATTCTATTGAAATCGCTTGCTGGAATGCCAGGGCCATTATCACTGATCTGAAGCTGAAGTGACAGTGATGTTCTGGAGGCTGTAAGCTCAATATCACCGCCCTCAGGGGTATGCTCAATAGCGTTTTTGACAAGGTTACTAAGTGCCTCAGCCAGCCACTCAGGGTCATGTGGCCAGATCGTGCCGGAGGGGATGGTATTTATAAGACTTATCCGGCGCTGCGATATCTGTTCGGCAAAAGGCGAGATCGCTTGTGCTGCCGTTTCAGCGATATCAGTATGAACAAGACGCATCTTGACTGAACCCGCGTCGATCCTGGCCATTTTCAGAAGCCCCTGAATCAGCCAGTCGATCCTTCTGATCTGAACCTGTCCTTGCTCTATAAACTGCTGGCGTTTCTCCTCGGGCATCTGCCTGTTTTGCAGCATCAGATCGAAATAAAGCTGAAGTGAAGCCAGTGGAGTTTTTATCTGATGAGAAATATCTGAGAGAAAATTCTGCAGATACTCCTTGTCCTGTTCAAGCGTTTTGAGCTGACCGGAAGCTTTTTCCGCTAAGTGCAAAACTGCATGCCTTAGAACAGCCAGATCTCCCTCACCATTCTCCTCATGGCTGCCAAATAGAATCGTCCTGCCCGGATCAGCCGCGATCTGCTGAGCCTTGTCAGCAAGTGCTCGCATACTTCGGTACAGAGAAGCAATAACAAGGTAGCTGAAAAAAGCAATGATCAGAATACCAATCGCGGCTGGTATGAATGAGAAGAGAAATCCGGTTAAGCTTAGTTTGTCATGAGCAGAGTAGTAGCTCCAGGTATCCGGCTGCTCATAACCATAAGCAGCCAGCCAGTTGCGGCCTGATTCAAGCTGTCCCTGATCGTATTGGCCATCAAGCAGACCTGAAACAGCGCTATGTTCGAATTG
>CAZSLR010000087.1:0-8531 GCA_964607635.1 uncultured Oscillospiraceae bacterium | reverse complement strand
TCAAGGTAGGGCTGACTCTCCATATCGCCTACAGTACCGCCGATCTCAATAATGACTACATCGGGATGCTCCTGCTGTGATACATTGAAGATGTGTTCCTTGATCTCATTGATGATATGCGGTACAACCTGAACTGTCGACCCCATATAGCCGCCTTCACGTTCGCGCTGTATAACATCACGATAGATCATACCGGAGGTAATATCACTCTCGATCGTCAGGTTCTCATCGGTAAAACGCTCATAATGACCGATATCAAGATCAGTCTCAGCGCCATCCTCAGTGATGAATACCTCACCATGCTGCATAGGACTCATTAGTCCAGGATCGACATTTATATAAGGATCAAATTTCTGATTGCGGACCTTGAGGCCTCTTGCCTTGAGCAGTCTGCCAAGTGCAGCCGCTGTGATTCCTTTGCCGATTCCTGATACGACACCACCGGTGACGAAAATGAATTTGGTTGACATCTGAAACCCCCTGTATTTGTTTTATTGTCAAATTGTAAAATTAGTTATGTACATAATAGAACTATTATACACACAGCATGGCATAAAGGATATTGTAATAAGTGCATAAACTCATGTCAATAACAAAAGTAATTTGACAGCAGGTCACTTGCCTGCCATAATGATGGCGACAAATTAAGCAAGACAAGATCACGGGGAGCTGGCTGTCAGCCGGCTGAGACGGAGCGTATAACGCTTCCGAACTCTTGAACCTGAACCAGATAATGCTGGCGGAGGGAACAGATCATGGCAAAACAGTCACGATCCATACTGTTTATCAGTATGAGCAGGCTTCCCGTAATCAATGGGGAGCTTTTTTGTTATCCGGATTAACACAAGATTTTCAAAATCACAGGAGGCAAGAAATGGCTAATTCAAGTATAGCAATCCAGGTACTGCCTAAGGCAGAGGGAAAAGAACTCATCAGAATAGTGGACGAAGCTATCGCGGTCCTCAAGGCATCAGGGCTGAAAACCTTCGTCGGACCATTTGAAACAACGGTAGAAGGCGATTTCGATCAATTGATGGACTTGATCAAGGAATGTCAGCTGGCCTGTATAAGAGCAGGCTCACCCAGTCTGCTTTCTTATGTAAAAATCAATTATGATCCGGAAGGAAGTGTTCTCAGTATTGAGGAAAAAGTCAGTAAGCATCAGTGACAGTGTCTATCCTGCCGCGATCATTCTGGGAGTTATTTTGCTCTGGCAGATTCTAACAGCATCCGGTGTGGTGCCGGAATTTATGCTGCCTTCACCTATACAGGTACTTAAAGCATTTAAAAACAATTTGCCGGAGCTGATATTTCACTCGCGGGTAACTCTGACCGAGGCTTTTGCCGGGTTGGGAGTGTCTATTGTGCTAGCCTTCATATTGGCGACAGCGATGGATCATTTCAACTGGCTTTATAGAGCTTTCTTCCCGCTGATGGTTATTAGTCAGACTATACCAACGGTCGCTATCGCGCCGCTGCTTGTGCTTTGGATGGGCTATGGCATGGCGCCTAAGATCGCGTTGATCGTACTGGTCTGCTTCTTCCCGATGGCGGTGGCGCTGCTTGACAGCTTCCGTTCTAGCGATCCGGACCTTATCAACCTGCTGCGTGCGATGGGAGCTGGACCTTCCCAGATTTTCCGCCATGTAAAATGGCCGGCAGCGATCAGTGGATTCTTCTCGGGACTAAAAATATCGGTATCCTACGCTATTGTCGGTGCGGTTATCGCGGAATGGCTGGGAGGAAACGAAGGGTTAGGCGTCTATATGATTCGTGTTAAGAGGTCTTATTCCTTCGACAAAATGTTTGCCGTAATTCTGCTGATCATGCTGATAAGCCTGCTGCTGATCAGACTGACAGTATGGCTCGAGCATTTGTCCACTCCATGGAGACGAGTTAAACAGGAAGATGACAATAGTGCCAGCTGGGAAATAACAGACAAACCGGCAGCACAGAAATTAAAATAAAACATCATTTCAGGAGGACATAAATTTTATGACCAAGTACAGCTCAAGAAGCAATAAATCAGAAATTTTCATGAACAAAACCAGATTTGAAAGAGTAATGGCCTTACTTATAAGCTTTTTGCTTGTATTTTCAATCGCCGGCTGCGGTGCAGCTGAACAAAACGGCGGCTCAGATGAGCTGACAAAAGTTCGTTTTCTATTGGACTGGCTGCCGAACACAAATCATACAGGTATTTATGCCGCCGCTAGTCTTGGCTATTTCGCTGAGGAGGGTCTGGACGTTGAAATCATCCAGCCCGGCGAAGGCAGCGCCCTCTCTCTAGTAGCAGCAGGCAAGGCTGATTTCTGCGTAACCTTCCAGGAGGAGATCGCCTCCGCTCTGGCAAGCGACAGTCCATTGCCAGTCACGGCGATCGCCGCGCTGATTCAGCATAATACATCAGGCATCATTTCATTGGCCGAAAATAACATAGTAAGACCGGCAGATATGCAAGGTCATAGTTACGCTACCTGGGACACGCCAATCGAGAAGGCTATTCTCGGCGCTTTGATCCAGGAAGACGGCGGCGATATCGCCGAAGTTGAAATGATTCCCAACACTGTTACTGACGTTGTCACAGGACTAAAAACTGATATTGATATGGTTTGGGTCTATTATGCCTGGGACGGAATCGCGACTGAGCTTGCCGGTCTTGAAACCAATTTCATTGATTTTGGCAAGGAGAACAGCGCTCTTGATTTTTATACTCCCGTTTTAGCTGCTGCTGACAGCTATCTGAAAAAGAATCCAGAAACGGCGAAGGCCTTCCTACGGGCTGCCGCAAAGGGCTACGAATACGCGATCGCTAATCCGGACAAGGCAGCCAATATACTGGTAGAAGCCGCGCCAGAGCTGGACCCTGAGCTTGTCAAGGCCAGCCAGACCTGGCTGAAGGACCAATACAAGGCAGAGGTTGCCATCTGGGGCTATATCGAGCAAGAGCGCTGGGACAGATTCATGAACTGGATGTTCGAGAATGAGCTTATAGGCAATAAGCTTGATTCCGGAGCAGGATTTACAAACGAATATCTGAAAGATTGAAGGATGAAACTTAATTGAAAACGATACTGGAAACAAAATCTATCACTAAGAAGTATCAGGGCAGAGCTGTGATCGAGGATATCTCGATCAGGCTTCAAGAGGGCGAGCTTGTCGGACTGCTAGGCATCAGCGGTTCCGGCAAGAGCACGCTGTTTAATGTTGTGTCGGGACTTCTGATGCCGGAGCAGGGCGAGGTACTGCTCGAGGGTGATGATGTAACAGGCAAAACCGGTATTGTCAGCTATATGCAGCAGAAGGACCTTCTTCTGCCCCATAAAACCGTAATCGATAATGTATCATTACCGCTCCTTTTGAAAGGTATCAACAAAAAAGAAGCCCGAACTCAAGCAGCTTCCTATTTGCCTCAGTTCGGACTGGAAGGTACTGCCAACAAGTATCCTGGCCAGCTATCAGGTGGTATGCGCCAGAGAGCAGCCTTGCTTAGGACGCATCTCTTCGGCAGTCATGTCGCGCTGCTCGATGAGCCCTTCAGCGCACTCGATGCTCTTACCAAGAGAAGGATCCATCAATGGTATTTGGAGTTGGTTGGACAATTGAACATGTCGACGCTTTTTATAACGCACGACATAGACGAAGCGATCCTGCTCTCCGACCGCCTCTATATCATGACCGGTATTCCCGGCCGGGTCGAGCACGAGATCATCATAAGCGAGAATCGTCCACGACATCTCGAATTCAACACGACCGAAAGCTTCTTGAATTACAAAAGAGAGATTCTTGAATTGCTGCACCTGTAAGGCTTAAGAAACCTAACATAAATCAGGAGCGCATCAGCGACTCGATTTCATGAGCCTCACGCGGAATGGCTGCAGATAGTATACTGCAGCCGTTTTCTGTTACGACAACATCATCTTCAAGCCGCATGCCCATCTGTCGTTCCGGGATATATATGCCCGGCTCTACAGTAAGCACCATGCCTGGCTGCAGCATCGCTTCACGATTACTGACATCGTGGACATCAAGCCCAAGATGATGGGAAACACCATGCCAGAAATAATTACCTACCTCGGAAGCATCACTTAGCAGTCCCATTTTCTTCAAGCCTTCTGCCGCGACAGCACGACAGGCCTGATTAATATCTGCCAATTTGATTCCAGGCTTGATCACACTGAACGCTTCTTCCTGGCAGGCACGGACAAGCTCATATAGCTCAAGCTGTTGTTCGCTGAAACGGCCGCTAGCCGGGATAACTCGCGAAATATCAGCACATAGACCACCCACCGCAGCACCAAGATCGATCTGAATCAAATCGCCATCGGCAATCTTGTCGTATGGCTGCATATAGTGGAGACATAGCGCGTTTTTGCCCGCAGCTACAATACTGGGAAAAGCCGGCTCCAAACAACCTGCCTGCGCTAATGTATATTCAAACTCACTCATCAATTGATATTCATACATTCCTGGCCTCGCTGCTGACAACATAGCCATAATGCCCTCCAGAGTAAGGCTTGATGCTGATCTGATCAAGCTTAGCTCCTCCTCAGTCTTGATCATACGAAGCTGAGTGAGCTGCGGTGAGATATCCCGAAGCTCAATTTCTGACTCCGGGCCCTGACGATTAACAAGCTCACGTAGTATGACCTGCAGCTCCTGGGCCTGCTTATTTGCAGCTGTTTTATCCTGCCAAATATGAAGCGGCTTATCGGATGTTAATAAATCAGCCAGTATACCCTCAAACGCTTCCAGATAATATACCTCTTGTACACCAGAAGCCGCCATGGCCTCCTCCCTGCTGATTCTGTGGCCATTCCACCGTTCATGCATCATATCTGTAGGTGGAACAAACAGCATTTGCCTGATGCCAACAGAGGTCCGGCCCAGCAGCAAAACAGCTTCCTCCTGCTCGATACCACTCAGATAGAAAAAAGATCTGTCAGCGAAATGAGCATGCTTCTGGTCAGCCGTTCTGATCTCAGGCATTCCCGCACAGAGGATTGCCAGAGAATCATTTGACATCAGGTCGATCAGGTTTTTTCTATTATCAATAAAATACTGCACAGACAGTTTGCTTGAATATGCCATATCGTATCCTTTCATTCCAAAAAAAAATATAAAATTCTATTAGCCTGTATCAGCAGTCAGCGCTAAAACAAGTTATATAAGAAAGCAATCTTTAAAATTGTATACCAGATTCATATTTCTGTATAGCTTGAGGCATAACAGCAGCAAAGCAGCAGCATTCCAGTACCGCTTTTGCAGGTTTAAGACGAAACAGCCGGAGTGATCAAGCTCCGGCTGCTTCTGCAGTATGGGAAAAGAGTGTACGAAAAATGCTTATTTCAGAATTGAGCCTCGCCGATATCAGAGGATTCGCTGAACATACCTATTCCTCTTATCTTATTGTACCTAAGCTCAAGTCTAGCTTCTGCAGAATGCTTCATCTGCCTTCTAAGAGCAGACTGCAGCCAAGTTCTGATCGACTCGGCGGCCGCGGCATGATCTGTATGTGCGCCTTCTGCCGGCTCCGGGATCATAGCGTCACATATACCAAGCTGCATCAGATCCTCGGCAGTTATCTTAAGAACATCCGCAGCTTCCTTCTCACGAGTTGGATCCTTCCATAGCAAGGAAGCGAAGCCTCTGGGCGAAATAACTGAATAGAGTGAATTTGAGAGCATCGCAAGCTCATCACCAATACCAATAGCCAGCGCGCCGCCGCTGCCGCCTTCGCCTGTGACAACTACCAGGACCGGTGTTTTCAGCTCCATGATCTCAAGCAGGTTTCTGGCAATAGCCTCGCCCTGACCTCGTTCTTCAGCACCGACACCACAGTAAGCACCAGATGTATCTACCAGGCATATGACCGGCCGATTAAACTTCTCTGCCTGCTTCATCAGTCGGAGCGCCTTGCGATAACCCTCGGGATGCGGCATACCGAAATTAGCTTTTGTATTTTCATCCAAGGTATGGCCTTTTCTGTGCCCGACTATTGTAACAGGCTGTCCATTCAAGCTGCCGATACCAGCCCACATAGCCCTGTCATCCATATAGAAACGGTCTCCATGAAGCTCGATGACATCATCGAAGATCAGCGGCAGATAATCAGTAATCACAGGACGGTTTCTATGCCTGATGAGATCGAGCCTTTCGGATGCTTTCAGTGCATTTGGCAGCGACTTGATCACTGAACGCTCTTGACTTTTGCCGGTGTGTTTAAGACTGCTGATATCAGATCTGGAATTTCTACTATTAGTGGATCCGTGCAAAACCAACAGCTGGGCCAGAGTAGACCTCATTTGATTTCTCGGAACGATCATGTCCAGGAAACCATGCTCAAGCAAGAACTCAGCGCGCTGGAAGCCCTCAGGTAGATCCTCGGCAATAGTTCCCTCAATTACGCGGCGGCCGGCAAAACCGATCAGAGTCCCGGGCTCAGAAATTATGATGTCGCCCAGACTCGCGAAGCTGGCCGTTACACCACCTGTGGTCGGGTCAGTAAGTACGGATATATAGAGTAAGCCTGCTTGATTGAAGCGGCCAACAGCAGCTGACGTTTTCGCCATCTGCATCAGAGAGACTATTCCTTCCTGCATCCTGGCACCACCTGAAACAGTGAAGCAGATAACCGGTAAACGCAGCTCGATACCACGTTCGAACAGCCTGGTGATCTTTTCGCCAACTACCGAACCCATTGAGCCCATCATGAAACGACCGTCCATAACGCCGATCAGACAATCCTGACCACCTATAGTAGCCTGACCTGTGATCACAGCATCATTAAGCTCAGTTTTCTGCTGCAGGTCTGCCAGCTTATTCTCATAGCCTGCGAAGTTTATCGGATTGAGGCTGGTCATCCCGGCATCAAGCTCGCGGAAGCTGTCAGGATCACAGATCTGCTTCAATCTGGCTTTGCTATCCAGGCGGTAATGATTGCCGCAAATACTACATACACTGTCCGCGCGTTCGAAATCATCACGGAACATAACACCGTTGCAGGCAGGACAGCGCAGCCAGAGATCGTCAGGAATCGGCTTATTATAGGCATAGACCTTCGATGCCGCGTCCCTGGTTCCATTATCGTTATTCTTGCTTAGCTGTTGCTCTGTCTGTCGACTGTCCAGATCGAGTCTGTCCCTCATTTGCTTAAGAACTTCTACTACCATATTAGATCAGCACTCCTGTCTTATCATGCAGCGCATAAGCGTCTGCGGCTTCAGGCTTCCTGCCTGTATGGATTCATCTGTCCAAGCAGCTCATCTGTCTTCTGTCCGAGATATCCAATGTTGTAATTACCGGCGATAAAATCAGGATCTCTGAGGATCGCCAGATGAAAATCGATATTTGTGTCCAGTCCGCTGATCAGAAACTCCATCAGAGCTCTGCGCATCCTGGCGATCGCCTCCGCTCTGGTCGGTGCATGCACGATCAGCTTGGCCAGCAGTGAATCGTAATAAGGTGGAACTGTATAGCCTTGATAGATCGCGCTGTCAACTCTGACACCCGGACCACCAGGCAGATGAAGACTCTTGATCGTTCCCGGACTTGGCCTGAACCCGTTAACCGGATCCTCAGCGTTTATTCGACACTCGATCGCATGCCCGTTGAATTTGATATCTTTTTGCTTGAGCTTGAGCCTCTTGCCTGCAGCACTGCGGATCTGCTCTTGAATCAGATTTATGCCCGTGATGGCTTCACTTATCGGGTGTTCGACCTGAATTCTGGTATTCATTTCCATGAAATAGAAGTTGTGGTCAGCATCTACCAGAAACTCGATCGTTCCTACGCCTGTATAACCAACATGCTTTGCCAGCTTGACCGCTGCCTTACCCATTTTGTCGCGCAGCTCATCATTGCTGAACGGTGACTGCGCCTCTTCAAGGATCTTCTGATTGCGGCGCTGAATCGAACAATCGCGCTCACCAACATGAATGACATTACCATGCTCGTCAGCCAGCAGCTGAATCTCGATATGATGAGGTTCGCGCACGAATTTCTCCAGATATACTCTGTCATCGCCGAAGCAGGCCTGCGCTTCGGACTTCGCGGTCTGATAAGCCTGTGGCATATCCTCAGCCCTCATCGCGATGCGCATACCACGGCCACCACCACCGGCGGAGGCTTTTACCATAATTGGATAGCCTATTGTTTCCGCGGCCTTCAGCGCGTCCGCCAGATTGCCGACTATGCCGGCAGTCCCTGGGACGACCGGTACACCGGCCTCAGCGGCCGTTTTTCTGGCCTGAGATTTATCGCCCATACGCTCAATTATTTCATGCGACGGGCCAATAAACTTGATATTGCATTTCTCACACATCCTGGCAAAAGCCGGGTTTTCTGACAGAAATCCGAAACCGGGATGGATCGCCTGAGCGCCGGTTACAGCACAAGCAGTCAGAATCGCCTGCGGATTAAGATAGCTGTCCTTGGACGCTGCCGGACCTATGCAAAGGCACTCATCAGCCAGCTGTGTATGCAGGGCAGTCTTATCGGCTTCGGAACAGACAGCAACCGTGCGAATACCC
>CAZSLR010000086.1:0-8548 GCA_964607635.1 uncultured Oscillospiraceae bacterium | reverse complement strand
CTCTTTTTGTTTCATAATCCGACTTTTCGGACAATTTGTGGCGGAGACGGTGGGATTCGAACCCACGTGCCCTTGCGGACAACTCGATTTCGAGTCGAGCTCGTTATGACCTCTTCGATACGTCTCCGTATTGGTGCCGCCTTCTCAAGTATATAAAACGGCCATCAGCAATTATAGCCGAGAAATCTTACAAAAGTCAATCAAACATTAACGTTAGGCTATTGTATGAAAATGACCACAGCTGACTACAAATAATATTGCCATGGCTTAGGTTCATTGATCAGCCAAAAATCCGTCGCTTAATCGACTTGATCGTTCCTTTGTTCTGCTGCAGACAGAAATCGATGAAGGCACCGCTGTTCTTAATTTGAGCCTGATTGAAATATAGTATCACCACACCGGAGGTGTCGCCGCCGCTGATGGCCTGTTCACAAGTAATATGAGGTATTGACTGGCTTGCCGGATCCTTACTCTGTTCAGCTTCATCGACTATATCAAGCGGGTGCTCACTGGCCCTGCCGCTGCCATAATAGATGGCTGTATCAAGAGATTTGCGGTTGTCAGCGATTACGAAGCTATCAAAATAGATCAGCAGAGTGTCATCTGAAAACGCTTTGACATTGATTATGAAATCAAAATATCTTCTATAAAAACGATTCTTGGCAGGATTTGTCCGACAATGGGTACGTATAGCAGCAGTGATGAGCCAGTGCCTGTATACTGCTCTGGCCGAATCGCGAACATTTTGCCAGACCGTGCTGCCATCATCAAGTCCACCATAATTCTGATAAATCAACTTACAGTACTCGTCGAAAACATCTGGCTGAATGTCATTTGCGGTCAATAAACTCTCAATCAGCTCAGCTTGTGTTTGGCTGCTTGCCTGTTTCAATGATTTATGAAATAGCTCCAGATCACGCAGTGTATAGTGCTGCCTGCTTAAGAAGCTTTGACTAATAAGATCCGCAGCCAAAGCAGATTCGGGCAAAACACCATAATCCGCAAAAAACGACTGCAGCTCATAGCTTCTCTCAGCAAGAACCAGACTCAATCTTTTTGTGAAGCTTTTATTATCTGGAGCTGCCAATTCACTAATCAAGGGGAGCGTTCCCAGCTTAAGATCCTGAGCAGGCTGATCCTTTTTACTGACACCAGGCCTTAATATATTGGAAAAAGTCATCTCCTGGCTGGTTTCCTGTTTAATTTGCAGAATGCTGCATAACAAGGCCAGAGCTCTCTGAAGAACCTGATCATCAGGAGTCTGTTGAAAACAATTCCAGGCTGTATTGTACATAGTATGGCAGGCCCGTTCCCTGATTAAAATGAAAAGCCTGTCCTGTATCCTTTTGTTTTGTGACTGTTCCAGCTTAAGTGCAGGGAAGACATACCTAAGTTCGCTTACTTTGAGCGTTCTGGCCATCCGAATGACATCAGAGGTGCTGTCTGCCTGGTCAAGCTTATCTATCAGCTTAAGAATGATATCGTTGTCGAAGCTACAGCCCGCAAGCTCACGTGGCACGGGCAAACGTTTTCTTGCCGTTTCAAGAGCTCTCTCGAGTTTAGCTAACGGTACAACATTATCTACTGTCATAGTTATCCTCTCGTTTTCAGCCACTATAATCTGGACTCTGTCTTAAGGCAGCAGGCAAAGAATCAACTGCGTCACGTATTTCCGCCGCGGTGAAGCTCATACGCTCAACCAGCTCTGCCAATCCGGCATCAAAATTACTTAGTGTCTGACGGACATATTGATCTGAGCTTGATGTAAAATGATCGATCTGCTGTCGCAGAGAGTCACTGATGACTGCCAGATCATTTTGCTGGCTTGAAAGATTCTCAAGTATTATTCGTGCGGATTCCTGCTGCTTCATGGTCAGTCCATCAGCAAGTTCAGCGGTTCTGGCTGATTCTCTGATACTGCTCTCTAATTGTTTGCCGTGAACTTCCAATTGACTGCTGAGCTTGTCAAGGTTTTCAGCCAGGGTCGTCTCATGGCCTGACTGCATGGAGGCCAGTCTGTCGCTTGTTAGGTTAAGCAGCCTCAGCTGTTCGCTGAAGACGGCAAAATCATCACTTAGGTCTTCACGAGACTGAGCGATCATCTGCAATGACTGATGTGCGTCGCGAATAACGACCTCGCTTTGTTGTCTGGTCGTATCCAGAGCCTTCATAGCGTAGTCAATATAGTTTTTGACATCTGACATCAAAGAGGTCATACGTGTAAGCTCCTGGTTTATCGGTCCTAGGTATCTCTGCAGGTCAGCGGCAAGAGCGTTTGAGAATTGGCCGGCTAGCTGATGCATGCCCTGCTCTTGTCGCTGGCTCAATTCCTGAGCTAAATCAGTCAGTGTAGCCGCTGCTGTTTGGATAGGCGGTACTACCGATTCATTCAGAACGTTTTCTACACTTCGGCTGATACCTTCGGCCATCTCGGACTCTGCGAGACGCGAAACTGTTTGATTAAACTCATTGATAGTATCTTCCATTTTATAATCGTGCTTCATCATCTGGTCGATCAGCAGAGCTATCCCGGCCTGATCGTTAAAAACAGGAACACGTCTGGCTATGGCAGTATTAAGTTCTTTTACGAAGGTCTGCAGATATTTTGAAACTGTCAGAGACTGAGTCAGGAGCATGGCTGAGGCCGCGATACCTGTGGCTATCGGTATCCAGATAAGTGACTGCGCCAGTGAGCTGTCACCGACCGGAAGCTGCTGCTGAAGCAGGAGAGAAATAACGGCACACAGCAGACCACTACTGAAAATAGCAGCGGCAGGACGGCTGCTAAGACTATTTCTGCCAGCAGCAGAGAAGATTCTGTCAAAACGGAAATAGTTATTCAGGTCCGGCAGCCATTTGCCTCCAAATAACTCTTCACTGTCATTTGTCAATTGATTGAAGGTCTTCTTAAGTCCGGAAATTCTTACATGCTCGAAGCTTCGCGCAGCTCCAGGCATGTTGACCATACCAAATCCGCTGAGTTCATCGATCTCTTCGGCGATCTTCTCGAAATCGGCTTTTGCCAGGCTGGCAAGTCTGTGGTTGATTATCAGGTAGACGGCTGCTGCCGCAACCATTATGGCCGGAACGATCGCTGAGACAACTAAGTGAAGAATGTTTAAGTCCAGTAGTTCAATTGCGGTCAAATAGAGCATGCTGTACCTCCGTATCAAATATCGGTCAGAGCTGAGATGCGATTCAGCGGTTGTAATGCTTCTGGTAAAAACAATCCATTCTCCCTGATTAGGTGGCCGTCAAAATAGATCGCGCCGCCGCCATACTCTGGCCGCTGTATTTGCACAAGATCCCAATGCACGGCTGAATCGTTGCCATTTGGGGCTTCGTCATAGCTGGAGCCTGGTGTGAAATGGAACGAACCGCTTATCTTCTCATCAAACAGTGTGTTGCAGAAGGGCTCGGTGACAAGTGGATGATAGCCAAGTGAAAACTCACCAATATAGCGCGCTCCCTCATCTGTGTCCAGAATCTGATTCAGCTTATCGGTATTCTCGCCGGCTTCGGCCTTGATTATTTTGCCTTGTCGGAAGATAAAATGAATATTCTCAAATTTTGTTCCCCAATACATAGAAGGAGTATTAAATGTGATTTCACCTTCAACCGAATCACGAACTGGTGCTGTGAAGCATTCACCATCAGGCAGATTACATTCCCCACAGCAGGGAACGACCGGAATATTCTCGATTGAGAAACGAAGGTCTGTTCCCGGTCCGGTTATATGGACAGTCTGTGTTTTCTCCATTAGTTCCTTGAGTGGCGCGCTGAATCTCGTCATGGCAGCATAATCTATCGTCGACGCACTGAAGACAAAATCGAAGTACTCATCATATGACATGCCGGCCAACTGTGCCTGGGCAGGAGTGGGATACTCAAATAAAACCCATTTACGCTGATTTATAACGAAATCACGGAAGGGACGGGCCATTCTCGCCTGCAGCTGCTGTACAGCCGGCGCTATACCGGCAAGCTCCTGCGAATTAGGGTATGCCCTTATGATGATCTCACCCTTGAGCGCCTGGAATTCCTGTATGCCCAGATCGGCCCGAGATTTCAAAAAAGCTTCTGTTCTGCCGCCGTCTTCCGGATCGTACAGCTCGAGCAGGTGTCTGGAGATCTCCTGGTCGGTAAGCTTAACTGAGGCCAGAGCACCCTTCGTCTTAGCCAGCCGGAGGATGGCTTTTACCAATGGCAGCGAAATAACATCAGCAGTGATCGCGAACGCGTCACCCTTTTTGATCTGCAGTGAATGGTCGAGCATAATTGTTGCCAATTGATCAAATCTTGGATCCTTCATATATCTAATTCCCTCCATAAAACAGATCGAAACACAGCCTGCCAAGCAGCCACGGCTGTGTCTGATTTTGTTATCATCTGCATTATAGCATAGAGAAGCCGGCAGTTAGATTTCAGGTTGATTGCAGTGTTAGAGTAATTTTCTTATAAAGTAAGCGCTGCAGCAAGTGATTCGGGATCTTCTACTGCTGCCGCTATTAGCTCGCGATCAATCTTGCGAATCAGACCTGTAAGAACCCGGCCGTAACCAAACTCAATATACTGGCAAAAGCCGTCCTCTCTCATGGCCTGAATCTCGCTGCTCCACCTGACAGGTCTGCACATATGATCGTATAAGCGCTGTGGCCAATCGGTACCTACTGATACTCTGCCGGCATCTGTGTTGCTGTAGATGATACCGGAAGGCTCCGCGAATTCAAGCTTGCTGGCATACTGCTTAAGCTTTTCGGCGGCTTCGCTCATATAATGTGTATGGAAGGCTCCATTTACATTCAGCTTCACGATCCTTCTGGCTCCAGCTGATTTCAGCGCCTCCGCGGCCTGCTCAGCAGGTTCTGAGAGACCGGAGATAACAAGCTGTCCCGGACAATTGTAATTAACAGGAAAAACACTGCCTGCATACGGCGGCTGTGACAGAATATCCTCAACTACTTCGTCCTGCATACCAATTACTGCATACATAGATCCAGGCTGTTTTGAGGCCGCTTCCTGCATCAGATCCGCTCTGACTGCCGTAAGCTTCAGCAGATCAGTCAATGTCAAAATTCCAGCTGCACCCAACGCACTATATTCTCCCAATGAAAAACCGGCAAAAGCCGAAGGATCAGTGCTTGCTCCTGCTTGTGCTTCTGCTGCTGCCTCATATGCTGACCAGGCTGCCATGCTCATCGTGACGATGGCCAGCTGAGCGTATTTTGTTTGCTGAAGCTGCTGTTCATTTAAGTTGAGAATATCCAGGCCGACAGTATCTGCCGCTTGCTCGTAAACACGTGCAGCTGCCTGGCTTGCAGCTACCAGAGCCTGCCCCATACCTTCCTTCTGAGAACCCTGACCTGAGAATATAAATGCTTTCATCTAAATTGCTCCTTCTTGACAATATCTGGATAAGGTTTTATTATTTGTTTATATTTTGACTATCAAAATATTTGAGGTTCTAATAATTTGACTAGCTATAGATTATCAGATATCGGCATAGGCGACAAGCTGCCGATTGGACAGGAGTAGAGATCAATGTTGAAACTGAAACTGCTCGGTACAGGTACATACCTGCCAGAGCTTGTTCTAACAAATGAAATGCTTTCTCAGATCGTTGAGACAAACGATGAGTGGATTACAAGCAGGACCGGCATATCTGAGCGCAGACTCTCATCCGGCGAGCCGACCTGGCATATGGCTGCTCGTGCAGCGGAGAAGGCTCTGGCTGCAAGCGGACTGGAAGCTCAAGAGATCGATCTGATAGTGGCTACAACTATAACACCAGATTATTTCTTCCCATCTGTATCATCTATCGTGCAGGACGAGCTAGGTGCCGCCAACGCTTTTTGCTTCGATTTAAATGCTGCCTGTACAGGCTTCGTCTATGCTGTCGATCTGGCCGCACGCTATCTTAATACCGGAGGCGTCAGAAACGTGCTGGTAGTCAGTGCTGAGAATGTAAGTAAAATTACTGATTATACAGATCGTTCAACCTGCGTTCTCTTCGGCGATGGTGCAAGTGCCGTTGTTTTTTCTGCCGGCAGCGCAGACGATGATAGCTTCTTGCTGGCAAGTCACCTTGGAACGAAGGGTGAGGGCGGCAAATATCTGGTAAGCCAGGCAGTCGGCATAAACCATCCTTTTGTCCAGAATGATCAGGTCTGGCCAGACCGTTTCGGGCATGAGAAGGGCCATGATCTTACTATGGATGGTCATGAGGTATATAAATTCGCGGTCAACGCGATGACTGATTCCATCATCTCAGCTGTTGAAAAAGCTGGTGTAACTCTTGAGCAGCTTAAATATATAATCCCGCATCAGGCAAATTCACGAATCGTTGATGCCTCTGCCAGGAGATTGAAGGT
This sequence comes from uncultured Oscillospiraceae bacterium, assembly GCA_964607635.1. Classification (GTDB taxonomy): domain Bacteria; phylum Bacillota; class Clostridia; order Saccharofermentanales; family UBA5734; genus JAAYFZ01. Next base: position 2,177 of record CAZSLR010000086.1, on the reverse strand, counting down.
TAAATCTGAGCAGATGATCTCGCGGGTTTCTGATTTCGGCAATACATCTTCAGCAAGCATCCCGATCTGTCTTGAAGAGATCATCAGTGAAAACAAGCTTGAGCGCGGCGACCTGATCGCGATCTGCGGTTTTGGTGCCGGACTGACATATGGTGCAGCTATACTTCGCTACTAGAGGAGGAAGAATGAATAATAACAGAATCTGTAAATTGCTTAAGACAAAATTTCCCTTGATCCAGGGCGGAATGGCCTGGGTAGCAGATGCTTCACTGGCAGCCGCCGTATCAAATGGCGGCGGGCTTGGGCTGATCGCTGGCGGCTCAATGCCGCCGGATCTGCTAAGAGACCAGATACGTAAGGCCAGAGAGCTCACTGACAAGCCCTTTGGCGTCAACATAATGCTGATGAGTCCTTTTGCCGCTGATCTTGCTCAGGTTGTAATTGAGGAGAAGGTCGATGTAGTAACTACTGGTGCAGGCTCTCCAGGCAAGTTTATCGATGGCTGGAAGGCTGCCGGTATAGTTGTTATACCAGTCGTCGCGTCGGTGGCCTATGCCAAACGCATGGAGAATCTTGGTGCTGACGCTGTGGTGGCAGAGGGCACAGAGGCTGGAGGCCATATCGGCGACCTCACTACAATGGTACTGGTTCCGCAGATCGTTGACGCGGTTTCAATACCGGTAATAGCAGCAGGCGGCATAGCTGATGGCAGAGGTGTAGCCGCGGCAATGATGCTTGGAGCTGAAGGGGTTCAGGTTGGAACACGTTTTCTGGTCAGTAATGAATGCAATATTCATGAATACTATAAGCAGCTGGTCTTAAAAGCAAGAGATATTGATACACAGGTCACCGGCAGAAGCGGCGGACACCCTGTACGTACTCTGAAAAACAAGCTCTCACGTAAGCTGTTGGAGCTGGAGAAAAACGGCGCTACCTTCGAGGAGCTTGAGTCTATAACAGTCGGCTCACTGCGCAAGGCTGTGCAGGACGGCGATAAGGATGAGGGCTCATTCATGGCCGGCCAATCGGCAGGTCTTGTACGTAGCTGTCAGCCTGCTGCTGAGATTATAGAAGAGCTATTCGATCAGGCCGCTAAGCTGCTGAGCAGTGCCGCGGAGGTGCTGTTATGAACAAAACAGCTATCGTAACAGGAGGCTCAAGAGGTATAGGTGCTGCCTGCGCTCTCAGCCTGGCACAAGCCGGCTACAATGTAGCTATCTCTTATCTTGGTTCTGAAGCCAGAGCTCAGCAGGTCGCAGAGGAATGCTGTGCTCATGGTGTCAAAGCAATCGCGGTCCAGGCAGATATCAGTAAGGAGGATGACTGTATCAGATTGTATGAGTCGGCCAAAACAGAACTGGGCAGCATCTACCTGCTGATAAACAACGCAGGCATCACCAGAGATGGCTTGGCCATGCGCATGAAAACTGAGCAGTTTACATCTGTAATCGACGCGAATCTCACAGGCAGCTTCATCATGTCGAGACTGGTACTGGCCGATATGGTCAAGGCAAGAACCGGCAGGATCATTAATATGGCATCTGTCGCCGGACTCTATGGCAATGCTGGTCAGGTCAACTATGCTGCCTCAAAAGCTGGTGTTATTGGTTTGACCAAGAGCCTGGCCAAAGAGTGCGGCAGCAGAAATATTACCGTGAACGCAATAGCGCCCGGTTTCATAGAAACAGATATGACAGCGGTGCTGCCTGATAAGGTCAAGCAGGCCGCTCTGGACAATATAACTCTCCGACGTTTTGGCAGTCCGGATGATATCGCTGCGGCAGCGGTATTCCTGGCATCGCCTGAGGCTTCATACATAACCGGACAGGTGCTGGAGATATCCGGCGGCTTGTCGCTCTGAAAGGGGACCATAAAATGACAGAACATAAGAAGACGCAGAATTATCGTGGACTGGCAGGTCGCCGCGTGGTTATAACCGGCAGCGGTATGATCACATCACTCGGATTTGACACAAAATCTAACTGGGCGGCCATAACAGCCGGCCGTAGCGGCATTACGACTCTAGGTGGGATAGATCTGGATGGCCAGGAGGTACATGTTGGCGCACAGGTACGTGATTTCGAGCCGATGGATTATATGGATCGCAGAGAAGCCAGACGCATGGATCGCTATTGTCAATTCGCGGTCGCTGCAGCCGTAGAGGCTATGGAACAGAG
>CAZSLR010000085.1:0-8561 GCA_964607635.1 uncultured Oscillospiraceae bacterium | reverse complement strand
TACCGACAACGAAACCAGGTATTGATATACCAACCGTCGTAAAAAGCATGATCAGGCGGTCCAGCAGGCTCTCATGCTTGAATGCCGCAGCAATTCCAAGTGATACGCCGATTACAACAGCAAAGACCAAAGTCATTCCGCCTAGTCTGGCAGATATAGGAAATTTTTCCGCAATTATGCTATTAACAGAACGACCGCGCAGCTTCAGTGATGGTCCCAGGTCCAGCTGAGCAACCTGCCCAAGATATATTCCATACTGCTCTATAACCGGTTTGTCCAGCCCATACTTCCTATACATATTTTCCTGTGCGACAGGATCCATTTTTTCTGAATTGAATGGTCCACCAGGAACCGTATGCATCAGAAAAAAAGTAATGGTAACAATCGCCAGCAAAGTCAGAATAGATGATACGATTCGCCTGAGCAGGAATCTGGCCATACTATAAACACCTCTTAATATCTTTTAATATCTTTTTTTTCTTGTAACCAAGACAGAAATAGTATCTTAACGAATATTGTACATCTAAAAAGACAAAAATAATACGTTAACAGCAAAAAAACAGTGTAGACTGCTGATTGCAGTTACCAATTCAATTGGTCAACATATGACCAAAGGATCAGCCGCCAACACCTTTGCTGAATATATTCCTGAACCAGTCATTGAAAGAGTATAGTTTTAACAAAAAATTATGTCAATCGAAATAATTCCTAAAATCTTAACAGTTCAGCCTCAATATAGGCCTTCGCTCATTATGATTATTTTAATCTTTGTATTATTTTGCAATATTCTAGATTTATATTCTCATATTATAGTTCAATATGCATATTTCATTTATATATATGCATATAGTTCATTTAGGTTCTAAGTTTGTGACACTGTGTGACAAATTAAAGAAGGCCAGAACTGAGCTGACCTCCCCAAAAATAAATATCAAATAATGTTACGCTTAACCTAAGTTAACTGATAGGTTTATGATTTCAATTTCTGGAAACAACTGATTTAATTGTTTTTGCAACTATACTCCCTAAAACAGTACAGACTACTGCCTCAATAATTGCATTGAATGTAACCAATACGCCAATAATCGCAATTATGCTGTCACCGAACTGTCTTAGATAATCTGAGTTGCCAAAAAACAAAACCAAGGCTCCGACAAACAATATAGTATTAAGCAGTGCACCGCTCAGTGATGCCACCGCAAATGGAAGAATACTCTTCATATTTCGTTTGTGTAGCATTTGGAAAATCAAGCCTACTGCCAGTCCCATCACTATTCTTGGTACCATTGTCATAATGAATGTCAGAATCGGATTAATCGCAAGCAGTGCTGTACCAAATGGATCAAGCCCGAAGCACTGCGCGAAGCTGGTCGCACCGAACACGCCGCCAAGAATAGCTCCCGATACCGGACCATTGACTATTGCGCCTATGACAACTGGAATAATGAGAAATGTGATTGAAACCGGTCCGACTCTTAGATAGCCCAGCGGAGTAAAAGCCATCAAAATAATAATGGCAGATAAAATCGCGTTTTGTACCAGCAGCAGGGTTCTTTCATGAGAAGTTCTAATGTTTACCTTTTGATCGATCTGTTCAGTGGATTTGTTCATTGTGACTCCTTTCGCTGTCGCCTTATTATAAGTGCAACGCTATACGGTTATTGCCTGACAGAAGCTGCGTTTATTGAAAATTATTGCCGAAAACGGTCAATATTACACTTACAGCTGTGCCGGCCGACATATAAACTATGTAAACATTATACATTGGTTTATTATCTTCTGCACGATATAATTATCACTATGAAACGCACAATCTTTCTAGTTGATATGAACGCCTTTTTTGTGTCATGTGAAATGTCCAGGAATACAGAGCTAAAAGGCAAACCCGCCGCCGTTGCTGGAAATCCTGAGAAGAGAACAGGGATTATTCTGGCTGCCAATTATGAAGCACGCCGCTATGGCATCAAAACCGCCATGACTGTCAGTAAGGCTAAGCAGCTCTTCCCTGATCTTGTAACTGTAAGTCCCGACCATGACTTTTACCAGCATAAATCCAGAGAGTTCATGAGTTTACTTCAAGATTATTCACCTGTCATAGAGCCTAATAGTATAGATGAAGCCTGGCTTGATCTTACAGGCTGCGAAGGAATTTATAAATCTCCCTTTTCTGCCGCCGAGATAATTATGCAGGAAATCAAGTCAAGGCTCGATCTGTCCTGCTCTATAGGCATTTCGGAGAATAAATTTCTCGCTAAAATGGCATCTGATATGAAAAAACCTATGGGTATAACCGAGCTATGGCAATCGGATATAATGACTAAGATGTGGCCTCTGCCTGTTTCCAACATGTATGGTATAGGTTCAAAAACAGCCTTTAGACTTTCCAAATGCGGAATAACCACTATAGGTGATCTAGCCCAAACCAGTGCTGAAACGATGAATAGTATACTCGGCAAAAATGGTCTATTGATGCATCGCCATGCGAACGGCATTGATGATGAACCGGTTGTACCCCATACAAATGATGAAATGAAGTCAATCGGCAGATCGGTGACTTTGCCCCAGGATATAAATGATCCGGTGCTTTTAAGACCAATACTTATCAAGCTTGCGGATGAGGTCGCAGCAGCCGCACGCAAAACCCTGGCAAAAGGCAACGTGATCAGAATCAATCTCAAATTCAAAGACTTCACTGTCATAAGCAGACAGGAAACAGTTCATCCTACCAACTCAGGCAACGATATTTTTCAAACAGGCTATAGCCTGTTGCTGAAAAATTGGCAATCTGATTGGTCTGTCAGACTTATCGGCATAACTCTTGCTGGTTTTGATCATTCAAATGAGCCTCAACAGCTTACAATATTTGATCTTACCGATCAGCAGCAAACACATAAACCAAATAAACAATACAGATCAGCAGAAGCCATTGTTCGGACAAGAGAAAAGCTTGATGCTGCTCTGGACACAATAAAAGAGAAGCACGGAAATGGTGCTGTCACCCGTGCCTCTCTTATCAAATTCCAAAACAAGTCTTTTCCCGGTATGAAATCTACCGAGCAAGAAGACAATTTATGATTTGTGCTCCGATGTGTGATCGACAATGAATGGTAATACATCATCTGGTTCGATATTCAATACGAGCGCGAATTCATCATTTATAAGAGCTTCAGCGCGTTTTTTGAAGTCAGTGTCCTGTGCTGACAACTTACGACCGTTCTCTGCAAGCTCTTCCTGGCGCTCTGTCAATGCCTTGATCATTATCAGCAGCTCATGCTGGTCTGCAGTTTGCAAAATCTGATTATACTGATTTCTTCTTGCCTGATTATCAGCGATCCATTCACTACGCTCTTCTGGAATGCTCTCAATAAGCGATATTACCTGATCGCGTTTAAGAAGATTGCGCATTTTCTCCCTGCTCTTATCAGCAGGCGCATAAATCGTCGCGTTTCTGGCATTCAGTGGATTAAGGACAAAATATTCTCTTTCGCTTGTACCATCGAAATTCTCTATTCTCTTATCTGTGATTTGACAGACTCCATTTGCACCGAAAACAACATAATCATTGATTTGAAACATAAAATACCTCCTTGTATCGCTCGTCCTATAACGAACTTATGCGATTAAGCCGCATCCCGATCCCACATGATAACTCTGAAGATATGTGACTTTATCTATCTGCGAAGCTGTCCGCCAGGGCAGCGCAATTGATCAAAATCATCGTCATAACAACGCCATTATATCATAATTCCAGGCAAATTGCACGCTCTCTTCGTTTTAGGGGTTGACATATGATGCTATGGTGATAAAATTAAGAATCAATCGAATACAACAAACCTGTGACTGAGATTAGTAACTGTACGGGTCATCTCTCAGAGAGTTGTGGATGGTGTGATCACAGCAGACGGATATACAGTGAATGGACTCAGGAGGGCGGCCGAATGAATGGCACGACAATTCGTAAAATTCAGAGGTCCGACGGAAACCGCATCCGTTAACAGAGCGGCCGGTATGATTGTACCGGAAACAAGTGGACAGCATTATGTGTTGTCAATTTGGGTGGTACCGCAGGATAACAGTCTTGTCCCATATTAGTATGGGGCGAGGCTTTTTTGTTGTCAGAAGAGATTCGCCTGAGACAGATCCGAAGTAAAAAGAAACGGGAGGAAAACAAAATGAAAAAGATTCTGGCAGTATTAACAGTATTAGCACTTATCCTTACAGCAGCAGGCTGTGCAGGACGAGAAAAAACAAAATCCATAGGTATATCGCAGTTTGGTGAGCATGCATCACTGGACAACTGCCGCGAAGGTTTCCTGCAGGGCTTGCAGGACGCAGGACTCAAGGAGAACGAGGACTATAAGATCAGCTATCAAAACGCTGGCTTTGACACTGCGATAGCGACTCAGATAGCGCAGAATTTCTCTGCCAACAATGTTGACCTGATGTGTGCGATCGCAACGCCATCCGCTACAGCTGCATATGCGGCGGCTGAGGATAAGGATATTCCTGTAATTTTCACAGCGATCACAGATCCTGTTGAGGCTAAGCTTGACAGCGGCAATATTACAGGCACAAGCGATAAGCTGCCGGTAGAAGCTCAGCTTGAGCTCATCAGGACAATGCAGCCTGACGCCAAGACGATTGGGATCCTCTACACTACCAGCGAACCAAACTCCGTATCAGCAATAGCTGAGTACGAGCAAAAAGCACCGGAATTCGGCTTTGCGATCGAAGCACTTGGAGTAACATCACAATCAGAAGTAACCCTGGCACTCGATAGCTTAATTGCCAAGGATGTAGACTGTTTATCAAATCTGACCGATAATAATGTTGTTGGCGTATTATCCTCTATTCTGGAAAAAACAAACGCCGCCGGCATACCGGTTTACGGAAGCGAGGTTGAGCAAGTAAAAATCGGTTGTGTAGCAGCAGCTGGTATTGACTATTTTAAGCTTGGTCAGCAAACTGGCCAGATGGCAGCAAAAATCATCAAAGGCGAGGCCAAGGCTTCTGATATGCCTTATGAAACGATCAGTGAGTACAGCATCTATATTAACTCAGATTCAGCGGCTGAGCTTGGAATAGAGATTCCTGCCGCCATAGCCGATAAGGCAGTTGAGTCAACTGACGCTTAATTGAAGATAATTAATGAACCCGCCTCGTATCATGCGATATGATACGAGGCAATAAACTAATGGAGCAGCAGCATGAACAACCTTCTTGATCTACTGATCAGCACACTTACACAGGGCCTGGTCTATGCGCTTTTATCATATGGCGTATATATCACATACAAGATCCTTGATTTCCCCGACCTGACAGTTGACGGCAGCTTCCCACTGGGAGCAGCTGTTACCGCAGTCATGATGACGTCCGGCTTCAATCCATGGCTGACACTGCCCGCCTCACTTCTGGCCGGAGCACTGGCAGGCTTGATCACAGGCGTGATACATGTTCGCTTCAAGGTTCGCGATCTGCTGGCTGGCATCATTACTATGACAGCGTTATTTTCGATCAATCTGCAGATCGCCGGCTCTAATCTGATCATAGACAGAAGCACAGCAACCATATTCACTTCTCCCATCGTTGAGGGAATATTAGGCTCGACATCACTTATCTATCGCAAGCTGATTGTATCCCTACTAATTGTCATACTGGCAAAAGTCTTGCTCGACCTGTATTTCAAAACGAAGAGCGGATTGCTGCTGCGTGCTGTAGGCGATAATAGTGTACTTGTCACATCATTAGCCAAGGACAAGGGAACAGTAAAAATAGTCGGTCTTGTTATCTCAAATTCCCTTGTTGCTCTCTCAGGCAGCATAGTCTGTCATGAACAGCGTGCCTTCTCGAGCACAATGGGCACAGGCCAGGTAGTATTCGGTTTGGCCACAGTCATTATCGGTGCTACCATATTTCAGAAATTCGATATTATCAAAGGCACGACCGCAGCTCTCATTGGCAGCATTATTTACAAAGCATGTATGCAGCTGGCCATCAGTCTAGGACTGCCGGCCAATCTTCTGAAGCTCATAACAGCAGTGCTATTCCTGGCAATACTGATATTTGGCAATTATCAGAAGAAAAAAGCAGGCAAAAACATTCAGAGAGGTGCATCACATGCTTGAATTAAGGAACATAACTAAAATATATAACCCGGGAACTATCACTGAAATGTGCCTTTTTGATGGTTTCAATCTTGTAATTGGCGATGGCGAGTTTCTCTCCATAGTGGGCAGCAATGGCAGTGGTAAAACATCGCTGCTTAATATCATCTGCGGCAGCATCCCCATCGAAAATGGCGAAGTTCTAGTAGGCGGTGAGAATATTGCGAAATTGCAGGATTTTAGACGCTACAATAAGATTGGACGTGTCTATCAGAATCCTGCGATGGGAACCTGTCCGCATCTAACAATACTCGAGAACATGTCACTTGCAGACAACAAGGGCAAGTCCTTTGGACTGACCCTAGGAATAAACAAAACCCGCAAAAGCTTCTATCAAGAGCAACTTGCTATTCTCGGACTTGGTCTTGAAAATAAGCTGGATATCAAGGTAGGCCTATTATCCGGCGGTCAGAGACAGGCCTTGGCACTTATCATGTCAACGCTGACGCCTATTGAGTTTTTGATTCTGGATGAACATACAGCGGCTCTTGACCCCAATACAGCAGAGATCATCATGCAGCTTACAGACAAGGTCATCAAAGAGAAAAAGTTGACAGCCATGATGGTAACACATAATCTGCGATACGCAGCCGAGTACGGCAGCAGGTTGATTATGCTGAACAGCGGCGAAATCGTTCTGGATCGGGCAGATGAGCAGAAAACAAACACCACGATCGATGACCTACTCCAGTTATTCAATAAGATCAGCATAGAATGCGGCAACTAAAAAACAAGAGGTGTCTGATCGGACGCCTCTTGTCTATTTTCAGTTGATCATCTTATTGCCAAATTGATTCAATATTAAGGATCATCAGCATCTACAACACTAACAATTCCAGTATCCTGATCATAACTAAAACGATTATTCTTATTCTGAATTCTGACAGGGCTGGACAAACCATCTATATCTGCAATTTCTTCAAATTTATCAGTAGTTGCTGGCCAGCCTTCATCAGCTCCCGGGTAACTATCATGATTATGATCAGTATAGTACCTGGTTGCGATATCTGTCAGGATCTTGGCATTTGTCTCATCTACTCTTGTTCTGGCCTTATCCTGCATGCCAAGAAGCATCGGAATCATAATAGCCGCAAGTACTAGCAACACTGCCATGACAACAGCAAGCTCGATCAGAGTAAACCCTTTCTTATGTCTGCATGTATGAAGCTCTCGCATTAATTCTACCACCTGATAACTATATTTTGATACTTTATACTGTCATATTTTACTAGAATAATCAATAAAATATTTTCATCAATCGCCTAACAGCTCGCCTATTGTCAGTGTTACAGCTGATCCAACACTTCATTAATTGCTGATTGCATAATTGAGTCCTCTTCTAAATCATAGGTTGATTTGCGATCCGGTGACAGCTCTGACAAGTTTTCAACCAGCTTTTTCAATAACTCACAGACCATGTCCGGATCTGCGAGCTCAGTATTTACGCACAAATCAAACATTGCCGGGTCCTCAGATTTAAGACCATAGAAAGTTTGGAGAAATCCACTCCTAACACGATCATGTTGATCTACCATATCTTCAGCCTCAAGGATATTTCCGGCTTCTTTCGTCTCTAGTACATTGTTGATCCTTCTATATCTGTCTTCTCGTATAAATACATTGATGACATTTGAATGATCCTGCAGAACTGCGAAAGCGCCCCGCCCAAGAATCACACAATTATCTCTTTTGGCAAAAGCCAGAATTGTCTTATTCAGCATTTTCACTATTCTATTCTTCTCTGAATCAAAACGTCCCCAAATTCCATGCTCACTGCTATAAAGATCATCAAATTCAAGAAGACCATACTTGATCAAAATCTCCTCGATCAGCTTCTTATCAACCAGCTGATAGTTCAGTGAATCTGCTATTTTCTTCGCGATAATGTCTCCAGCGCTGCCATACTCTCTAGATATTGTAATAACAGCCATGATTGGACCTCCTTTCTACAACTTCATTATAACACCTGTAACATACCTATTGGTGACTCGCGCCAGCAGAGTGTTATATTGAAATCTACATACCAATGTGATTAGATATTTTGAAACAGGAGCATAAACACCTATTATCGAACAACTGAAATGGAGATTTATATGATCAGATTTGAAAGTGATTACTCTGAGGGAGCTCATCAGAAAATATTGAATAAGCTGCAAGATACTAATTTGGAGCAGACTCCAGGCTATAGTGAGGATCAGTATTGTGAAGCTGCACGAGGCCTGATCATGGGACATCTGAATGGACAGCAGGCAGACATTCATTTTTTGGTAGGCGGCACACAAACAAACCTCACACTGATTTCTGCCGCTCTCAGGCCTCATCAGTCTGTCATCGCTGCAGCCAGCGCGCACATCAACACTCATGAAACAGGTGCTATAGAGGCAACTGGACATAAGG
>CAZSLR010000084.1:0-8811 GCA_964607635.1 uncultured Oscillospiraceae bacterium | reverse complement strand
TGGAGGGAATTTGTGCGTCTTCTATTTGATTTGGATAATAAGGATTACGATAAATGTACTCACACATATGTCCGCAACTCAGCCAGGAGTATCATCATAAAAGATAGAAAGATAGCCATGGTTCATAGCTTGAAGTATGACTATTACAAATTTCCAGGTGGTGGAGTAGAAGCAAGTGAGAACCCAGTTGATGCAGTAATAAGAGAAACGCGAGAAGAGACAGGCCTAATAGTGGTTCCTGAGACCGTGAAGGAATATGGATATGTTCACCGTATTCAGAGAAGTACTTCTGATGATTTGGAGTGCTTTGTTCAGGATAATTACTACTACCTTTGTAGTGTTGAAGATACTATAGCAACACAAAAATTAGATGATTACGAATCAGATGAAAAATTCACACTTGAATATGTTTATCCAGAAAAAGCTATCCAGGCTAATCGAAATAGAAATCACGGCCCAAAGGATCAGACGATGCTAGAACGGGAAGCGAGGGTGCTGGAAATTTTGATGGAAGAAGGATACTTTAAGAGTAATGAAAGTTGAGGGATCATGATGAAACAAAACATCTTAACACCCGGGAAATTATTAAATGATCTAGGAAAACTTGATCAGGCGGGTTACGCCTATCAGCTGGTCAAAACTTACAATCGTAAAGCTATTAAAGCAAACCCTTTACGAATCAAAGAATGGGATTACTATCTAGTAGCCAACGACTCATTTGGTTTAGCGCTCACTGTAGCGGATAACAGTTACATGAGCTTACTGAGTGCTACATTTCTTAATTTTAAGGATAGAACTGAACACACATTCAGCCCTATGTCATTTTTTACATTTGGAAAGCTTGGCTTACCCTCCAGCTCTGAATCGGGAGATATTCATGTAAAACAACCTAAGATGGAAATACAAATCCGCCATGAAAACAATTACCGCCATATATTGGTTTCCATACCAAACTTTAATAAACAGGAGTCGTTACAAGCAGATATCCTTTTGACAGAAATGTACGATGATACCATGGTCATCGCTACTCCATATCAGGAGGATCCAAAAGCGTTTTACTATAATCAGAAAATTATAGGAATGAAGGCAGAGGGTACGATTCAATACAATGACACAGTTCATCATTTCGATCCTGAGAATTCATATGGAATCTTAGACTGGGGGCGAGGTGTCTGGACCTATGAAAATACCTGGTACTGGAGCGCGGCTAATGGCAAAATTGACAATGACCTCTTTGGTTTTAATTTAGGATATGGCTTCGGTGATACATCTCAAGCCAGTGAAAATATGCTTTTTTATCAAGGGAAGGCACATAAGCTAGATCGTGTTCAGTTTTTAATACCAGGTTTGCCGGATGGACAGCCTGATTACATGAAACCTTGGACTTTTGCTTCTAATGATGGACGATTTGAGTCAAGCTTTGACCCAATTCTGGATCGTTCATCCAGAACTAAGGTAGCAGTTCTGGAAAGTGACCAACATCAAGTGTTTGGATACTTCAATGGGAGAGCAATACTAGATGATCAGACAGTTGTTGATTTCAAAAATCTCCTGGGCTTCGCGGAGAAAGTCCATAACAAATGGTAGTATTTTAGCTCCCATATATATGTAGATTAAGAAGTCGTTGCAATGGAGCCTAATCCAGTTTCTTGAGATTAAGATCTGAAATACGAAGGTCCGGATCCGATTCTGCCTGAGAGGAGAGATACTCAATTAGTTGATCGGCTGTTTGCTGACATGAGGTTTTACCGCTGATATAATCCAGAGAAATATTCAAAATAGCTGAGATATTCTTAAGCGTTTCGATGTCAGGCTCCCTGCTGCCCAGTTCATAATGAGCATAGGTCGATCTCGATATGTTTAGCTTCTCAGCCATGTCCTTTTGAGTCAGCTGCCTGGCTGCGCGAATTTCACGTAACCTTGTGCCTAGTCTCATAATGCACCTCAATGTCATAATACCTGTACAAGTGTACAGACCCAAGTTTGGTTGCAACTATGACATTATCAGTTAACAAGGTGGCATATAGCAACACTATGTTGCAAAACGTCACTTCACATAGCAATATGCTGAAAGAAAAATGACATATATATTAAAACACAGCAATAATTGCTATTAGCTGATTTGAAGATTTCAGGGCATAAGATGGTATACCGGTATCTCTGGAGATAATCTTTCAGTAATTATCGCGGTAAGTCCATGATAATATCTGCCTATCCATTTCTGAAGAACAGAATCATCGGTGATGAATATGAGCGGACGACCACATGTCAATTGAAGCTCTGCCATAGCCACCTTGAACTCATCTCTTTCTGGAGTTGTTTTTAAACTGAACTTGATCGCAATAGAATTCGGATCATCCTCCATAACATCAAGGATATCCTCAGCAAGCGTTGAAATATCTACACATTCAAGAAGAGGCGAATTTCCCCAGCATGTAAGATTACTTGTAGAACGCTCCGAGGCAATAACTGCTTGAGCTAATTGTTCATCCGCTAGAATTGTTCCGAGAGGGGCTGATTTCCTTATGCTGATACTTCCCAAGGTAATATCAGCAGCTTCTGATAATGCAGATATATGCTCAGGAGTATTGCCGCAGCAGCCACCTATAAGTGATACACCAAGTTCGGTGAAACTAATCATTTGAGAAGCAAAATCTTGAGGTGTTAAGTCAAATACCGTGTTGCCATCCTTATTGAGCCTTGGAACACCAGCGTTTGGCTTAGCAAGAAGCAGACAATCTGAGGGCATAAACTCAAATTTCATATTTTCGACCATTTTGAGAGGCCCTGAAGAGCAGTTCATGCCAACGGCCTGTGCGCCGATAGCTGCCAGACTGAGAAGACAAACCTCGAAGCTGTTCCCAGACAGTGTTCTGCCATTATCGTCAACTGTTACAGAGGCCAATACCGGCAGATCAGTTTCTTCACGTACTGCTATCACCGCAGCTCTTGTCTGAGCCAGATCCATCATAGTTTCCGCTACAAACAGATCGACTCCTGCCTCTAACATTCCTCTGACCTGTTCCCGATAAATATCAACAAGCTCATCGAAATCAAGCTCGCCAGCAGGCTGTAAAAAGCTTCCTGTCGGGGCCAGATCACCTGCTACATAAAAATCCCGTTCAGGGTACTTAGCTCTCATTTTATCCCTTACACTGCAGGATATTTTTGCCAGACTCTTATTAATAGCTTCAACCTGCTTAGTATCTGCCATATGTCCATGACTCAACAGTTTGGTGCGGTTTGCGCCAAATGTGAAGGCGTATACAATAGTGCTGCCGGCCTCATAGAAATTCTCCTGTAGCTTCTCCAACACCTCGGGATTGTCTAAAATCCACTGCTCTGGACTCATGCTTGTCGGCATACCCGCGGCTTGAAGATTTGTACCAGTTGCACCATCTAGCAGTAATATTTGATCTCTAAACTTATTCAGAAAAGCTTGCTTGTTCATTATCGGGACCTCCATTTATAGATGGGTCATAAAACCTAATATTCTCAAGCCTTTTTGTCCACCCGGCTGTCGAGGAAGTGAGTGGAAATATCTTTGTTTCAATTGTAGTCTGCAGAATTCTCGAATTAATAATAATTGCTTCACTGCTTATTTGTGCAGGCCAGGCATTTGCGCTCGTTGTATTATCGAACGACTGTGTTTTGGTAAGCATGATCGTACCCTGAGGCAATCTATTATTGGAAGGTGCTGGCATAAGCATTATGTCATAAGTACTTTCCATCTCTAACATTGCCGCCATTTCCGGCCAATCAAGAGGCTTCGGTTCGACTACAATACCAAATTGAATAAGTCTAGAAGCAAGTAGATTTACCTCTTGAAGATTTTTATTGGTTACAAGCTCATCGACACCCTTGAAGTAGTACCAGGTAAGTGGCTGGTCAACCTCTCTTAAGAGCTCAGCCTGAGATTCACTGATTTCGAGCCCGGCAACAGCCTTAAGTGCAGCGTATCTATGGTCAGAGGATTGAAGAGCCGAGGTATCAGAAATATTTCTACCAACGATAACATATGATTCGATTCTACTATCAGAAGGATAGAAGCTATAGGCAGGAAGAGACTCAGATCTTATTATCATCCTCGTGTCCCAACGGCTGCGTACAATATCCAGCTTACCCTCCTGCAGCAAGGAGAATTTATCCTCGGAGGATATCTTCTCAAAAACTATACTTCTTATATTTCCGGCATAACCAGCTCTTAATGAGACTGATGCCTTGTCCTCGTTTAAAGTGTCAAGCTCGAAATTGCCGCTGCCTTCGGGAGACATTTTCTCATCGAACATCATAAACACCTTGTTCGCAGCCTCAGAATAATGATCACGCTTCATGATTCCGATCGTAAACATCGCAAAATCAGGCTCAGAAACTTTGTCGCTGAAGCTGAACATAACACTATCCTCAGAAGGCCCGATGCTTATGCTTTTGATTTCAGAGAATCTTCCTTTGTAAGGTCCATTATATGATTCAGAAATAAGACAGTTGTATGTGAAAACAACATCCTCAGCATCTACTGCCCTGCCATCCCTGAAATAATGACCGGCAGCAATAGTAAAAACCAATGATCTGTTGTTCGCGTCGAATTGCCAGCTGGAGGCCAGCTCAGGCATTGGCCTGCCGTCATCATTAATTGTCACAAGCGACTCAAACAATAGAGAAACCAGATCCTTCTCCCCATCACCACTTGAATAGATCGGATTAAGTATAATGATTGGGTCATCAATACCTACAAGAATCTCATTTTCTCTGGCCAGGCTTACTGGAAGAACAGCCTCCACGCTTCCTCTGATAAACTTATTAGAATCTTGAATACCATCCGCCTCTGTCTCAATGTCGCTGTCATCAACATCTTCAGTATCTACAGTGGTCTCAGAAGTTGATTGATCATTCGAGGACTGCTGCTTTTGCCAGTTTATTACAGAAGCAGCTACTACAGACAGTATGATAAGAGCGATGACAATAGCTACTCCACTGATAATGTGCTGGGTTTTGCTTAGCGGTGGTGCAGGCTCGCGAAAAGCCTGTTCAATAGAACGGATCTTGTCCTTGTCCGCTTGCTTTTTCTCATTATGCTTTGCCTTTTCCTGCGTTTTCATAGTGCTGATTATAGCATGAAGAAATTATTCGTAACAGAGGACATGCTTGCCGATTATAAGCATTTGTAATCTTGACAGTTCATGAACAGGTTATATAATTAGACTAAAGACAAAGATAGTCAAAGTCGAAGGGAGGTTGAGACTAAATGCGAATAAGCGATAGCATCGAGGCTCTCCTGAAGAAAATGATAGAACAAAATGACGGT
The DNA here is from genome assembly GCA_964607635.1 of uncultured Oscillospiraceae bacterium. Lineage (GTDB taxonomy): Bacteria > Bacillota > Clostridia > Saccharofermentanales > UBA5734 > JAAYFZ01. The sequence goes on along the minus strand of CAZSLR010000084.1, from coordinate 3,506 downwards.
TCGATCGAAATAACAAGAGGCGAGCTGGCTGAAAAGGTAAAATGCGTACCATCTCAGATAACATATGTTTTGACTACAAGATTCACTAATGGTCAGGGCTATCTGGTTGAGAGCAGAAGGGGCGGCGGCGGATGGATCAGAATAACTCGTGTTGTCCATCAGTCATCGGCCAATTACCTTATGCATACACTTAACAGCATTGGCGACAGGTTGTCACAGCATCAATCAACGGTGCTTGTTGAGAATTTTCTGGATTACGAAATAATTGACGACAATACCGCCGGTTTACTTTTGGCAGCTACATCTGACAGAGCACTTGCTGCACTTGAGCCCCTGATAAGAGATGAAGTTAGAATGGCTGTATTCAAAAATATGTTAACAAGCCTGATTACAAAGCATGTCAGCTAAGCAGAATAAACAGGCATCATATTTATGTATGAAACACTATTATGAACAGGAGGAATTCGAATGAAGTGTGAGCATTGCGGTAAAAATGATGCAAGCGTACATATTCAGCAGACTGTGGGTGGGCAGACATCCGAGCAGCATCTATGTTCAGACTGTGCTGCCGAGCTGGGTCTGAACAATGCGTTCAAACCATTCGTCGAAGAATGGTTTAAGAATGGTCCAGGCAACTCTCAAAGTATATTTGATACAGCGGGAGGGATTCCTGCTTTTGGCAGCCCTGTCACTCATGCGATGGTCTGTCCTGTTTGCGGACAGCGCTACGACGAGTTTCGCCGTTCAGGACTGCTTGGCTGCGGCAACTGCTACGAAGCATTTGGCGATCGTCTGGACGCGATATTCCGTAGAGTTCAAGGAGGCACAAGGCATACAGGACGCAAAGCCTGTGAAACCGCTCAACAGCAGGAGCTTCAACTTTACAGACATAAGATGGCGGAATTGAAGCAGCGGCTTCAGCAGTATGTAGCTGAAGAGGAGTATGAGAAGGCCGCGGCGACACGTGATGAAATCAAGGCGCTGCAGCAGCAGATTACTGAATTGGATCAAAAGGCAGGTGAGGACGCATGACTTGGTATATCGATCAAGGGCCTGATAGTGATGTTATTATAAGCAGCAGGGTCAGGCTTGCTCGCAACCTGACAATGTATCCTTTTCCTCACAAAATGGACGCTTCCCAGGCCAAGCAGGCCGGAGAAGAAATAGAGTCAGCGTTTTTCGGGGACAATCAGATATTGCGAAAACAATATCTGGCACTCGATCTGGACAGTTTAACCGATGAAGATCGAATGTCCCTTGCTGAGAAGCACCTGATTTCAGATAAACTGGCAAAAGGCGACTCCGGTCATAGACTGATCATCAGTAGGGATGAGTCGCTCTCGATCATGATAAATGAAGAGGATCATATCCGTATCCAATCAATGAGTGCCGGACTTGCGCTTGAAAACGCGTATCAGTCAGCTGCAGAAATATCACTGCTGATGGAGAATAAGCTGGCCTTGGCCTATAACGAGAAGTATGGTTTTCTGACTGCCTGCCCAACCAATACGGGAACAGGCATGAGAGCATCGGTTATGGCTCATTTGCCAGGTATGAGTATGGCCGGCGGACTTAAGAACATCGTAGAGAGTCTAAGTAAGCTTGGTTTCGCAGTAAGAGGCTACTTTGGCGAAGGCAGCAAGAGCCAGGGCCATCTGTATCAGATTTCAAATCAATTGACTCTTGGTTTTTCTGAGGACGATCTGGTTAGCGATCTTAAGAGAATTGTTCAGCAGCTTACTGAACAGGAGCGCCAACTAAGACGTGAATTATACAGGCATAGAGGAGTAGCGATTGAGGACAAGATCATGCGATCGTATGGCATACTCAAGCATTCCAGGATAATATCCGGCGAGGAAGCAATGTCTCTGCTCTCAGACATACGTTTTGGAATAGCGTTAGGCCTTATACATGGTGTTACGGCTTCAGATATTAACAGACTGTATGCTCATCTCGGGCCAGCCGGTATACAGAAAATGAACGGTCGACCAATGTCTGCTGAAGAGAGAGATATCAGCAGAGCAGAAATGATAAGACAAGCATTGTAAAGAAAACATAAGTTGCATGGGAGGATTCAAAATGATGATAAGATTTTCTGATAGAACAGGAGCGGTCATGGCAGTCGCCTGGCAAACCGCAAAAGCGTTTCAAACAAATTATATAGGTACGGAGCATCTAATGAGCGGCATACTTGCCGAGGAAGAAGGCGCTGCATACGAAGCACTGGCAAAAGCCGGCCTCAGACCGGAGCATGTTCAGACCGCTATGGTGCAGCTAACAGGACAGCAGGCTCGGGATATCGGCGAACTAGAAGAACAGCTGCAGGCTGATAAAATAATGTCAATGTTCACGCCAAGAACAAGGCGTGTTGTTGAGCTGGCGGCTTTTGAGGCGCAATCAAGGAAGCAGAGCGTTCTGGAACCAGAGCATCTAGTACTTGGTATCATCCGTGAAGGTGAGAGTGTAGCTGTTAGAGTGATGAAAGCAGCGCAGGTAGATATGCGCCAGTTGTATTCTAATCTGGCTGAATATCTTGGTGCAGTCAATGGCAATGATAATATATCGGACGGTGGTTCTTCAGAAGAAACCAGCGGTGATCCGGAAATAGATGAGATTAATCAGAACCTGAACGAAATGTCGGGAGGTCGTTCTGTCGGCAAGGCTGGCAAGGGCAGTAAGAAAACACCTGTGCTTGACAAGTATGGGCGCGATCTGACAGAAGTCGCGGCGGAAGGGCGTTTCGATCCAATCATTGGACGCGATGAGGAAATCAGCCGTGTAATGCAGATATTATGCAGAAGAACTAAAAATAATCCTGTGCTAATCGGCGAACCAGGTGTCGGTAAAACAGCAATCGCCGAAGGCTTGGCCCAACGCATGGTCGAAGGCAGTATGCCAGACTTGTTGAAGAATAAGCGCTTGGTCGCGCTGGATATGACTGGCATGCTGGCGGGAGCAAAATACAGAGGCGAGTTCGAGGAACGTTTGAAGAAAGCGCTTGATGAGGTCAGAGCAGCAGGCAATGTTGTTCTCTTCATAGACGAGCTGCACACGATCATAGGCGCAGGCAACGCTGAGGGCGCTATCGATGCCGCCAATATTCTGAAGCCTCTTCTGGCAAGAGGAGAAATACAGCTGATCGGCGCCACAACACTGGAAGAATACAGAAAGCATGTCGAGAAGGATTCAGCTCTTGAGAGACGCTTCCAGCCTGTCACTGTCGGTGAACCTACTCCTGAGGAAGCTATCCTTATAATGAGAGGTCTTAGAGAAAAATATGAAAAACATCATCGAGTAAAGATAACAGATGAGGCTGTTGAGGCGGCGGTACAATTATCTGTCAGGTATATACCGGACAGATTCCTGCCTGACAAGGCAATTGACCTTATAGATGAATCTGCATCTAAACTGAGAATGTTTAGTGCCGGCAGCGAGCCTGATGAGATCAAAGAGCTCGAAAAGGAGCTCGATGAGCTTGTCAGGGCCAAAAAGGATGCTGCAGAGCG